>NZ_DLGH01000016.1:0-99333 GCF_002482605.1 Thiomonas sp. UBA7699
TCCACGATCACTGAAATGCGCACATGGATTCAGAAAAAGCGTTTGCGGATTTGCGAGGAGACCAGATCGATCACGCTCACCGTGACAATGATGATGAGCAGCACGGCCGCGGTCTGGCCGTACTGGAAGGCGCGGATAATTTCCCACAGAATCACGCCGATGCCCCCGGCGCCCACCATGCCCACGACCGAAGCCGAGCGTACATTGGCCTCGAATCGATACAAGGTGTAGGAAATCCACAGCGGAAGCACTTGCGGAATCACTCCGTAGATCACCTCGTGCAGCGCCGAAGCGCCAGTGGAGCGAATGCCTTCGACCGGCTGCGGGTCGACGGCCTCAACGGCCTCGGAGAACAGCTTGGACAGCGTGCCAGTGGTATGCACCCAAAGCGCCAGCACCCCGGCGAACGGCCCCAGGCCGACGGCCACCACGAACAGCATGGCGAAGACCATTTCATTGATGGCCCGAAAGGCGTCCATCAGGCGCCTGACCGGCTGATAGACCCAGGCGGGCACGATGTTCGATGCCGACAGCAGGCCCAGCGGAACGGAACACAGCACGGCCAGCGCTGTTCCCCACACTGCGATCTGCAGGGTGACGACCATTTCCTGAGCATAAACGCGCCAGTCGGTGAAGTCGGGCGGAAAGAAGCCGGCCGCATACGCGGCCATATTGCCCGAGTCGCGCAGTAGGTCGAGCGGGCGGATGTCCGCTCCTTGCCAGGAGGCGGCGAGGATGGCGAGGATCAGTCCCCAGCCGATCAGATGGCCCCAACGCTGCAAGCCGCGCGGTGCAAGATCGGCGGGCAGTGAGGCGGCTTGCGGAAGTGGAGACATGGCGGCAGACAAAAGGGGCAGTGAAGGGACAGTGAAGGCGCGCAGGCTGACCGGGCAGGCGAATGGATCGCCTGCCCGGTCAGCGCCGGTTTGCGGATTACTTCAGCGCAGCGAGCTGCTCATCGATCTTGGCGATCTGGGACTTCTTTTCATTCGCGCTCAGCCTGTCGTCTGCTGCGATCTTCGTGCGCTTGGTGAACAGGGCGAGCTGGCGAATGGGCACGAGCTGGGCATTGGTCGAGGGCTTGAAGCCCGCCAGTCCAAGGCGCTTGAGCGCCTCTTTTTGCTCAGGGGTCTTGCCGTAGTTGAAAAAGAAATCGCCGATCTTGGTCTTCTCGGCCTGCGGCAGATCCTTGCGGTACACCAGCGGATCAGAAGGAATCAGCGGCGACTTCCAGATCACCTTGATCTTGTCGAACTCGGCGGGGTGCACGGCCTTCAGGCGGTCCATGCTCTCGGTGTTGTTGGTCGCCACGTCCACCTGCCCGTTGGCCACCGCCATCGCATTGGTTTCATGGTTGGCCGTGCGCATCACCTTGAAAAAGGTTTTCGGGTCGATATTGTGCTTGGCGAACACGTAGTAGCTCGGCACCAGAAAACCGGAGGTGGAGTTGGGATCACCGTTGCCGAAACTCAACGACTTGCCATTTTTGAGCATGTCGTCGAGGGTGTTGATGGGGCTTTTTTTGTTGACGATGAGCAGCGAGTAGTAGCCTTCCGAGCCATCGGGGGCGATGGTCTGGGCAAAGATTTCGCCATCGGAGCGGTCCACCGCTTCCATGGCCGACTTGTTGCCGAACCACGCCGCCTGCACCTTGTTGAAGCGCATGGCCTCGATCACGCCGGCGTAGTCGGGGGCGAAGAAGGGCTTGACTTCGTAGCCGGTCTGTTTGGCCATCTCCGCCAGCACGGGCTCCCAGTCTTTTTTCAAATTGGTGCTCGCCTCGGTGGAGATGATGCCGAAGTTGAGGGTGGTGGCCTGCGCGGCGGCGCTCAGGCCCAAGACACAGATGGCGGAAATGAGTGCTTTTTTGAGCATGGTGAAACTCCCTGGGGTTGAAAAAAAGTGGGCTCAGGCTGAATTCAGGCCGCTTGGGCCAGGATCTGTCCGGCCTGCAGGTGCGGACCAAACGGCTTGGCCTCGGGGTTGGACTCGGCCTGCGCGGGCATGAGGAGCTCATCGGTCTGCACGCCATAAAGGTTGCGCAGCATGTCCGGGGTGAGCGCGGCCGACGGGCCGTCGTACACCACCCGGCCCGCGTTGAGGGCGATGGTGCGCGGGCAATAGCGCAGCGCCATTTCGACCTGATGCAAAGAGACCAGCACGGTCACGCCATCTTCGCGATTGATGCGGGTGAGAATTTCCATGACCCGGCGCGAAGACTCCGGATCGAGCGAGGCGATGGGCTCGTCGGCGAGCACGACCCGCGCCTGTTGCACTAGGGTGCGGGCAATGGCGGCGCGCTGCTGCTGCCCGCCCGACAGGGTGGAGGCGCGCTGATGTGCCTGCTGCGCAATGCCCACGCGATGCAGCGCTTCAAGGGCGCGTTCGCGCTCCTGGCGGGTGAACCAGCCCGTCCAGCCGCGCAGCCAGTGGGTGCGATGCAACTGCCCCACGAGCACATTGGTGATGACGGGCAGTCGCCCCACCAGATTGAACTGCTGGAACACCATGCCCACGCTGGCGCGCACGCGCCGCACGTCGCGGGCGATGCGGCCGCGGCTTTGCACTACGTCGCCATTGATGCGGATTTCAGAAACAGAGCTTTTGTCTGCAGCCACCAGACCGGCCAGGTGGCGCATGAGGGTGGACTTGCCCGAGCCGGAGGCGCCGATGAGCGCGACCATCTCGCCTTTGCCGATTTGCAAATTGATGTCGCACAGGGCATGGCGTCCGTTGTCAAAGTGCTTGTTCAATTGGGCGATGTGGATGGCGTGAGACATGGCGGCGCGAAATTTGTCTAGACAAGTCGGTAGTCTGCGGCCCTTGTGTGACGCTGGTTTGACGCTTTTTGGAATTTTTTGTTACAGGCGCGGCGAAGTGCTGCACCCAGTTGCGGTCGTTCAAAGCACCCGTCGCCCTTCGCGCCAGACCGCCCGCACCACGGGATGCACCGGGCCATCAGGCAGGCTGATGGGATGAACCTGCACCAGATCGGCGCGCAGGCCCAGGGCGATCTGGCCGCGGTCGGCGAGACCCAGCGCAGTAGCCGGGTGGTGCGTCACCATGCGCACGGCTTGGGGCAGATCAATGCCGTCTCGTTGGTGTAGCGTGAACGCGGCACTCAGCAGACTGCCGGGGACGTAATCGGAAGACAGAATGTCGAGCAGGCCCAGGCGTGCGAGTTCGGCAGCCGCTACATTCCCCGAATGCGAGCCGCCACGCACCACGTTGGGCCCGCCCATCACGGTGGACAGACCCATTTCGCGCGCCATCCGCGCAGCGGCGATGGTGGTGGGAAATTCCGAAATTCGGGCGCCTTCATCGGCCGCTTGCGCCACATGTTCAGGAGTGGTGTCGTCGTGGCTCGCCAGAGTGATGCAGTGGGCTTTGGCGTAGTCGACAAAATAGGCGCGGTGCGGCTTGGCGAAGCGCGTCTGCAATTCGGAGGCCTCGGCCACCTTGGTCTGGAACTTGGCTTCGCTCCAGCCTTTTTTGCCGGTGTAATAAATCCGGGCATGCTCGATGTTTTCCCATTGGCGCTGTCCGGGCGTGTGATCCATGAGCGAAATCAGTTTGAGCAGCGGGTGGTGGTGAAACGGGGTGAACAGGCTGATGGTGTTGGGCGCGGGCAGTTCGCAGCGCACATGCAGCAGATGGTCGGCGCGCAGCACGCCGCGCGCCCTGCAATCGCTCAGGCAGGCGAGCAGGGGGTTCCAGTCCTTGCCGCGCAGGCTGTCGGTGTCGGCCTCGCCCACGCCGATGGCGTCGAGCACAGTGGTGATGCCAGCGGCGGCGATTTCGCCATCGTGCGCCAGCAGCGCGGGCATGACGGCCCAGTGCACGCCGGGGCGCGGCATGAGATGGCGTTCCAGATTGTCGGTGTGCAGCTCGATGAGGCCGGGAATCAGCAGGTCGCCGCCCAGATCGATGGCTTGTGGCGAGGTGGCCGGTTCGGTGTCCAGGCCGCGGATCAGACCGTCCTCGGCGTAAAGGCTGCCGAGGACGATGTCGTCGGTGGTGACGAGGCGGGCATTGGTCAACAGCAGGTTGCTCATGCGGTGTTCCTGAAGGTATGCATCGAAACGCGGCGGGTGGCTACGGCGGCGGCTACGGCGGGGTCGTGGAACACGCCGACCATGGCCGCGCCGCGCGCGCGCGCTTCGCCGATCAACTCGATCACCGTCTGGGTGTTGGCCGCGTCAAGCGAGGCGGTGGGTTCGTCGAGCAGCAGCAAGGCGCGGGGCTTGATCAGGCTGCGGGCGATGTTGACTCGTTGCTGCTCGCCGCCGGAGAACGTGGCCGGGGGCAGCGCCCAAAGTGAGGCGGGAATGCGCAGACGCTCCAGCCATCGCCCCGCTTCCTCGCGGGCAGCCCGCACGGCGGCCTCGTCGGCAGTGCGGCCTTCGAGCAAAGGTTCGGCCACCACATCGATGGTGGGTACGCGCGGGATGACCCGCAGGAACTGGCTGACGTAGCCGATGGTCTGCTGGCGCAGGGCCAGCAGCTCGCGCGGCGAGGCGCGCGCGAGGTCGATGGCGTCTGGCGTGCCCGGATGCAGCAAGATCCGACCCTCATGCGCGCGGTAATTGGCGTAGATGAGTTTGAGCAGGGTGCTTTTCCCCATGCCCGAAGGGCCGTCGAGCACCACGCATTCACCGCGATGCACTTGCAGATCGACATGCTGCAGGACGTCGATCACGGCGCCGTGCTGTTGATGCAGGACGAAGCGCTTGCTCAGGTTTTCGATGTGCAGGAGAGGGGAAGTCATGACGGCAACACCGAGGAAACGAGGAGTTGGGTGTAGGCGTGTTCGGGGTCGTCGAGCACTTGATCCGTGAGGCCGGATTCGACGACCTGCCCGCGCCGCATGACCAGGGTGCGGTGGGCCAGCAGCCGCGCCACGGCGAGGTCGTGCGTGACCAGAATGGCCGCGAGCCCGAGCTGGCGGGTGAGGTGGCGCAGCAAATCGAGCAGCCGCGCCTGCACCGAGACATCCAGCCCCGAGGTGGGCTCGTCGAGGAACATCAGCCGGGGCAGGCTGATGAGGTTGCGGGCGATTTGCAGCCGCTGTTGCATGCCGCCGGAGAACTTGTCGGGCGTGTCGTCGATGCGCGCCGGGTCGATTTCCACCCGTTCCAGCCACATCAGCGCCTGGCTTCTGAGGTCGGCGTAATTGCGCTGGCCCAGCGCCATGAGCCGTTCGGCCACATTGGCTCCGGCGGACACGTTCATGCGCAGTCCGTCGGCGGCGCGCTGGTGCACGAAGCCCAGATCGGTGCGGGCCAGCGCGCGGCGTTCGCCTTCGGGCAGTGCGTATAGATCGCTGGGGCCGTGTCCGCGCCGATTGAACAGCATGCAGCCGTCATCGGGCGGCGCATGTCCGGCCAGGCTGTGCAGCAGAGTGCTTTTGCCCGAGCCGGATTCACCGACGATAGCCAGCACCTCGCCGGGCCAGAGATCGAAGGACACGTCATCGACCGCACGCAGGGCGCCGAAATGGCGCTGCAGGTGCTGCACTTGCAACAGCGGGGCGGATGCGTCGGCCGCCTGGGTTTCAGCGCGGGACATGGGGCGTTTCCTCTGAACGGGTTTGTTGCTGCGCGTTCTGGCGGCTGGCGCAGTAGTGCGTGTCGGAGCAGACGAACAGGCGTCCGCCCTGATCGTCGGTGATGATCTCGTCGAGATAGCTGTCGGTGGCGCCGCACAGTGCGCAGGGCTGCGACCAGCGCGGCACGGTGAAGGGATGGTCGTCGAACGCCAGACTCTCCACCGGGGTGTAGGGCGGCACGGCGTACAGGCGCTTTTCGCGGCCCGCGCCGAACAGATGCAGGGCCGGACTCATGTGCAGTTTGGGGTTGTCGAACTTGGGGATGGGCGAGGGCGCCATGACGTAACGACCATTGACGAGCACGGGATAGTCGTAGGTGGTGGCGATGTGGCCGTAGCGGGAAATATCCTCGAACAGCTTGACGTGCATGAGTCCGTACTCGGCCAGACCGTGCATCTTGCGGGTTTCGGTCTCGCGGGGTTCGAGGCGCTGCATCGGCTCGGGCACGGGCACCTGGTAGACCATGATCTGGCCTTCGCGCAGCGGGGTTTCGGGAATGCGGTGCCGGGTCTGGATGATGGTCGCGCGCGAGGTGTCCGTCGTCACTTCCACTCCGGCCGTGCGCTGGAAGAAGCGGCGGATGTTCACCGCGTTGACGGTATCGTCCGAGCCTTGGTCGATGACCTTGAGTACGTCGTGCGCGCCCAGCACGGAGGCCGTGACCTGAATGCCGCCCGTGCCCCAGCCATAGGGCAGGGGCATTTCGCGCGAGCCGAAGGCCACCTGGTAGCCGGGTATGCAAACGGCTTTGAGCAAGGCGCGGCGGATCATGCGCTTGGTGCGTTCGTCGAGGTAGGCGAAGTTGATCGGCGCGTCGTTCGATTTGGATGAGGAAGGCGTCATGGCGCGTCTGTCTCCGGGGTCTGCTGTGCCTGGGCGGCGCGCATCTTGCGCACCAGATCGAGTTCGGACTGGAAATCGACGTAATGCGGCAGCTTGAGGTGTTGCACAAAGCCCGAGGCTTCGAGGTTGTCGCTGTGCGAGAGCACAAACTCCTGCATCTGCGCGGGCGATTGCACGTCTTCGCCGAGTTCGGGGGCACGCAGCGCGCGATCGACCAGACTCATGGCCATCGCCTTGCGCTCGCTGTGGCCGAAGGCCAGACCGTAGCCGCGGGTGAACTGCGGCGGCGCGGTCTTGCTGCCCGCGAACTGGTTGACCATCTGGCATTCGGTGAGCTCGATCTCGCCGATGGACAGCGGGAAGTCGAGTTCTTCGGGGGCGAGCACCACATCCACCGTGCCGAAGCGGATCTCGCCGACAAAGGGGTGGCTGTGGGTATAGCCGCGCTGGGTGGAATAGCCCATCGCCAGCAGAAAACCCTCGTCGCCGCGCGCGAGATTCTGCAGCCGGGTGGCGCGGTCGGCGGGAAAGCGCAGCGGCTCGCGGGTGAGGTCGTGCGGCGCGGGGTCGCCCTCTGGAATGGGGTGGGTCTCCACCAGCCCTTCCTGATCGAGCAGATCGACCACGCTGCGGTGCGAGCCGATGTCTGCGTCTTGCGCAGTTTTCTCCGGCTCGGCGGCGGCGGGGCTGGGCGCTTGCCCCGCCCGATCGAAGGTCAGATCGAAGTCAAGCAGGCGCTGGGTGTAGTCGTAAGTTGGCCCCAGTATCTGGCCGCCGGGAAGGTCTTTGAAGGTGGCAGAAATGCGGCGCAACACGGTCATGCGCGCCGTGTCCAGCGGCACGCTGTAACCCAGCCGCGGCAGCGTGGTGCGATGCGCGCGCAACAAAAAGATGGCTTCCACTGTATCGCCGGCGGCCTGTTTGAGCGCCAACGCGGCCAGGTCAGGGTCGTAGAGCGAGCCCTCGGCAATGACGCGGGCCACGGCCAGCCGGAGTTGCTGGCGGATTTGCGCTAGGCTGAGTTCGGGCACGGCCGGGTCGCCCCGCCGTTCTTCGGCCAGCAGCTTCTGGCTGTTGAGAATGGCGGTCTCGCCTCCTTTGACGGCAACGTACATGAATCAACTCCCGATGCGGGTGGTGCGCGGCAGGCCGACCAGCTGGTCGCCTGCGCACAGCAGCAGATCGACGCCTTGTGGAAACCGGGCGTGGTTGTCGGCCCACTGCGCCAAAAAGTCAGCGGGAAGTCCATCGGCCTGCAGGGTTTGCGTACCCCGAATGCCGGGGCCGCTCAGCGTCCAGCCGGGGGTGTGGGCCAGCGCATCCACTTGCACCAGACAAGTCGCGCTGAGTTCCGGCTCGTATTCAGTGCCGCAGGCCAGCATGGACAGTGCGGGCAGTTCGGCGCCGCTGGCGGCCCAGATGAACTGCGCCTGCTGCGCGTTCTCAACGATCTGGCAGCCGGTGTGAAACCGCAGATTGGCGACGGCGGCGTCTTGCCGCAAGGCGGGCGAAAGCCAGAGCGTGCAGTCCTGGTCGAGCAGGGCCAGCAGCACATTGACTGCCGCTGGCTGCGCCTGAGCAATTGGCAGTCGCGCATCGCTGCGCACGGTTTGAATCTGGCCGGGACGCGCGAAGGCATCGAGCACGGCGCGAAAGACGGTCTGGCTGTCCTGCACCGGGTTGGAAAAGCCGGGAGCTAGGGCGCTGAGGGTCGAGGCTGAGGAGGGGGTAAGGTTCATGCGTCGTCCTCTTCGCTCTCAGCCGTCTGACCCTCTCGCGCCAGGGTGAAAAACTCCACCTTGGTGGCCTGGGTATGGGCCGTGCGAGCGCGGTGCGCTTCGGCCAGACTGGCCTCGATGCGGGTGAGCAAATCGGCGGGCACTTTGGCCTGGCAGGCCGGGTCTTGCAGCAGGGCGTCGGCGGTGGCGGCGAGTTCGGCGTGGCGCTTGCTGCGCCCCAGCACATAAGCCACGCCCACGGCCTCGCAGGCAACCACAGCGGGATCAGGCCGCAGCGCGCAGCGCGTGACCGAGGCTTCTCCCAGATTGAACCGCTCACCCGTGCCGCCCGCACGTGCCTGCAGCATGACTAACCCGGTTTCAGGGGCGCGCAACCATTGCGGGTGCGCGCCGCAAAATGGCGCCAGGGCCGACTCCAGCAGATCGAGCGGGGCCCGGGCGAGCAGTTCCATCCAGTGCTGGCGGGGCGGACCCGCAGGATGGGAGGGTATGCCATGAAAGTGCAACATCAGCGTGTTAGCCTCAAAGTTGTCTAGACAAATTGATGGCATGAAGCGTAAGCGCAGCGCATGTCTGTTTCGTGACAAAGGCCCTCATGCACACTGAAGAAAAAAACCAGCAAGATCCTCTCCTGCCCGAACGCGAAAGCCTGTGGGCCACCATTGCCGAGCAGCTCACGCAGGACATCGCCCGGGGCGAACATCCCCCGGGCGCGCGCTTGCCGACTGAGCACCGGCTGGCCCAGCAGTTCGGCGCCAACCGGCATACGGTGCGGCGGGCCTTGTCCAGTCTGGCCGCGCGTGGGCTGGTGCGCATGGTGCAGGGCAGCGGCACTTACGTCGAAGATTTCGCCGTGGACGTGGCGCTCGGACGACGCACCCGCCACAGCGAGAACATGCTGGCTGCGGGTCTCGAGGGCGAGCTGCAGGTGGTGCGATGGCTGCATCTGCGCGCCAACGCCGAGATTGCGCATGCGCTGGAATTGCCGCCGCGCAGCCGGGTGCTGCAGATCGACGTGCTCGGTTTGGCCAACTCGCGTCCGCTGCATTTCAGCCAGCGCTGGTTTCCGCTGCCGCGCTTCGAGGGGCTGGCCAGCGGCGTGGAGCAGACCGGCTCCATTACCCGGGCCTTCGCCATGCGGGGGGTTGCAGACTACCAACGGCGGGAAAGCCGTATCGCCGCCATCCTGCCCGACGCGCTGGTGGCGCAGTTTCTGCGTCAGCCCGCACAGCGGCCGGTGCTGCAGGTACACAGCGTCAACGTCGATCTGCAAGGCACGCCCATCGAATATGCGACGGCCTGGTTCGCGGGCGACCGCATCACTCTGAAGGTGCGGCACGATGTTTGAACAGGCGCGTTATGCGGTGTATTTTTCACCTCCACCTGGCTCAGCTTGGGCCGAGGCGGGAGCGCGTTGGTTGGGTCGGAGCTATTTCGAGACCAATGAAGCCCGCGCAACCGGCGGGCCAGCCTTGCCGCAAGGCTGGAACGAGGCCGCCTTCGCCGCCATCACCCGTGCGCCGCGCCGCTACGGCTGGCATGCCACGCTCAAAGCGCCTTTTCGTCTGGCGGCGGGGCGCACCGAGGCCGAGCTGTTGGCGGCGGTGCAGGCGCTCGCCGCGCAGAGTCCCCGGTTCAAGCTGCCGACACTGGCGGTGCAGCGCATGGGGCATTTTCTGGCGCTGGTTCCGCAGCAGCCCAGCGCCGAGTTGCAGGCGCTGGCCCAGCGCTGTGTGGTCGAGCTGCACGATTTTTCCGCCCCGCTCGATGAGGCCGACATCGCCGCGCGCATCGCGCAAGGGCGGCTGGACGATGAACAGCAGGCCCTGCTGGGCCGCTGGGGCTATCCGCATGTGATGCACCGCTTTCGTTTTCACATGACGCTGAGTGGCGATCTGTCCGGGCTGAGCGCGGCGCAACAGGCCACACTCGAAGCGCAGGCGCACGCGCTGTTCGACCGCCTGCCGCAGCCGCTTTGCCTGGATGCGCTTTCGCTGCTGATTGAACCTGCCAGGGGGGCGGATTTCCGCCTCATCGTGCAGGCGTCGCTGCGATGAGCACCGGTCGCCTGATCTACCTCATCGGCCCTTCAGGCGCAGGCAAAGACAGCGTACTGGCCTGGCTGATGCAGCACGCTGAACCGCAGGACAGGCTGTATTTGGCGCGACGCTGTATTTCCCGGCCCGGCCTTGATGCCAGCGAGGCGCATGAAGCCCTCACCCCGCAAACCTTCGCCACCTTGCGCGATGCCGGTGCATTCGCCATGCATTGGGTGGCCAACGGGCTTGCGTACGGCGTGCGTCATGCCGAGCTGGCGCCCCTGCAAGAGGGTCGCACTGTGCTGGTGAATGGCTCGCGCGGTTGGCTGGAAGAGGCGCGCCGCAATTTTCCGAACTTGATCGTGGTGCAGATCAAGGCATCGCCCGAGGTGCTCGCCCAGCGTCTGCAGCAACGCGGACGGGAGACTCCCGACCGCATTGCCGCCCGGCTGGATCGCGCGCGCAGGCTCGATCTTGCGCCGCGCGAAGTGGACATCAGCATCGTGAACGACACCACGCTCGATGCGGCTGGAGCGGAGCTGCTGCGCAGGCTCAGGCTCAGACGCAGCATCAGTCCGCTTGACTGAATTTGCACGACCTTGAGGTCGAAAACAAGCAGAAGGGCGTGTACTCGAAAGGTTCTTATGTTTGACGGGAGCAGGCCCGCTGCAAAAAAGCGGTGACCTGGGGCATCTCGAGCAGAAAAGCGTCCATCGAATCATGCCCGCCGGGGCCGATGTGCAGTTGCACGCTGTCGCGCGCTGCGGCGGCCAGCAGTCGGTGCGCATCTTCCACCGGCACCGTGGTGTCGTGCTCGCCGTGCATCAGCAGCACGGGGCAGCGCAGTTGCGGCAGGGTGGTGAGCGGGGCGATGGTGTCGAAGCGATAGCCGATGGTGCGCTGCACATACTGCAGGATGTAGGGGCCGATGACGGCATCTGGCAGGTTTTGTTCGGCCATCCAGCGCTGCATCATGTCGGCGGGGTGGGCGAAGGCGGCCAGGCTGACGACGGCGGCGATTTGCGGCCGCCAGGTGGCCGCCAAAAGCACCGCGCCCGCGCCGACGGAATGGCCGAGCAGGGCGATGCGGCTTGGGTCGATGTCGGGTTGGGCGGCCAGCCAGTCCACCGCGTGCACCGTGTCTTCGGCGAAGCGCGGCAGCGAGGTGAAGGGCTCGTCATCGCTGGCGCCGTGGCAGCGGGTGTCGATGAACAGCAGCGCAAGCCCGGCGGCATGCAGCGCCGGGGCCAGCGGCAGCATGAGGTCGGCATTGCTGCCCCAGCCATGCACGATGACGAGAGCGGGCGAGGGGCGAGCCACGGTTGGCAGCGCGGGCAGATGCCAGGCATGCAGGGTTTTGCCGTTGGCGGTGGGGATGCGCACCGTGGCAAACGCCAGGCCGAAGTCGGCCGGGCTGCGGGTGTGCGCTAGGCGCGGGGCGCGCAGGCTGCGGCGCAGCCCCCAATGGAGCAGCGGCCGCAGCGGCGGCGTGGTCATCCACGGCAGCACCGTGGGCAGCAGAGCAGAGACGAGTTTGGAGCGCGACATGGACTGCGCAGTGTAGGGGCGGGGGTGGGCCGCTGCGGCATCGGTTCCAATAGTGTTTTGACTCTCGACACGAACCCATGCAATTCGTTCTGCGCCAACCCGATCCCCGCGCTCAGCACCGGCTGCAAGAGGCCGGCACGCATCCTTTGCTGGCGCAGTTGTTCGCCGCGCGCGGGGTGAAAGAGGCGGACGAGCTGGAGCTGGCCTTGCCGCGTCTGCTGCCCCCCAAACAGCTCAAGGGCGCGGAGGACGCCGCGCGCGTGCTGGCCGATGCCATAGCGCGCGGCGAGCGCCTGCTCATCGTTGCAGATTACGACTGCGACGGCGCCACCGCCTGCGCCGTGGGGCTGCGCGGCTTGCGGGCGATGGGGGCGGCGGTTTCCTACCTCGTGCCCAACCGCTTCACCACGGGCTATGGCCTGTCGCCCGCGGTGGTGGAGTTGGCGCTGAAGCACGCCGATGGCAAGCCCGACTGGATCGTCACCGTGGACAACGGCATCGCCAGTGTCGAGGGCGTGGCGCGGGCGCGCGAGCAGGGCATTCGCGTGCTCGTCACCGACCACCACCTGCCGGGCGACACGCTGCCCGAGGCCGAGGTCATCGTCAACCCGAACCAGCCGGGCTGTGACTTTCCGAGCAAGTCCATTGCCGGGGTCGGTGTGATGTTTTATGTGCTGCTGGCGCTGCGGTCTGAATTGCGCCAGCGCGGGGTGTTCGACGCCACGACTCAACCGCGCCTCGACGCCTTGCTCGACCTCGTGGCCCTGGGCACTGTGGCCGACGTGGTGCGGCTGGATGCCAACAACCGGCTGCTGGTGGCGCAGGGGCTCAAGCGCATCCGCGACGGGCGCATGCAGCCGGGTGTTGCCGCGCTGCTGCAGGTGGCGGGGCGCGAGGCGGCGCGGGTGAACAGCGCCGATCTGGGCTTCGCGCTGGGGCCGCGCATCAACGCCGCGGGGCGCTTGGCGGATATGACCGTAGGCATCGAGTGCCTCGCCACAGACGACCCCGCCCGCGCGCTGCAACTCGCGCAACTGCTCGACACCTTCAACCGCGAGCGGCGCAGCATCGAAGACGGCATCAAGGCCGAGGCGCTGGCCATGCTGGAGGGGCTGGATCTCGGTGCGGAAGGCAGCGCCCCCGCCATCAGCCTGTTCGCGCCCAACTGGCACGAAGGCGTGATCGGCATCGTCGCCGGGCGCATCAAAGACCGTGAGCATCGTCCTACCTTTGTGTTCGCCCCGGCTGAAGACGGCACGCTGCGCGGCTCGGGCCGCTCGATTGCCGGGTTTCATCTGCGCGACGCGCTCGATCTCGTCTCCAAGCGCGAGCCGGGTCTGTTGCTGCGCTTCGGCGGCCACGCCATGGCGGCGGGTTGTTCCTTGGTGGACGATGGCTTCGAGCGCTTTCGCGCCGCGTTTGCGCAAGTGGCCGCCGAATGGCTGGCGCCGGCCCAGTTGCAGCGCTGCATCGAGGTGGACGGGCCGCTACCCGCGCAATGGCTGCTGCCCGAAATGGCGTCGCTGCTTGCTGCGCAGGTGTGGGGGCAGGGCTTCGCCGCGCCGCTGTTCAGCGCCCGGGTACAGGTGCGACAGCAGCGGCTGCTCGGCGAACGGCATCTCAAAGCCAAGGTGCGGCTGCTCGACGGCGAGGGCGCGCCCGGCAACGCGCAGTTCGACCTCGTGGCTTGGGGCCGCACCGATTTTCTGCCCGATGAGGCGCGCATCGCCTACCGGCTGGAGAGCAATACCTGGCAGGGCATCACCCAGGTGCAATTCGTGCTGGAGGCCATCGAAGGCTGAAGACGCGCGTCCGAAAACCTCGCTGCGCTCGGTTATCGCCCCAAAGGGCTATCAGCGCCGCGTTGCGCGGCGCTGCACGCAGTCCACATAGGCGGCGCCATCCGGGGGCAGACCGCTGTGCTGCGCCGTCCACAACATCTCGCCCAGGCATTCCATGATGGCGTGGTGCGCTTCGTGTTCGCCCCGCTTGCTGCGCAGCAGCTCGAAGGCCTGGCGGATGCCTGGCGGCTGGTCGATGGACACCTGCTCGGCGATCGACAGATGCATCGACAGATGCAGAAACGGGTTGGTGCGGCCCTGCTCCACGGCGTAGTCGCGGCTGGCGCTTTGCGGGTCGGAGAGTTCGGCGTGGTATTCGGGGTGCAGTTCCATCCAGTCTGCCGCGATGAGTTCCAGCGGCGTGAGCACGCCGCCAGCACGATGCCGCTGCCAGGCGGAAAGAAAAAACTGCCGAACCTCGTCTTTGCTGGGATTGAACATGGTGGGCGTATTGTCCTGCAGCCGATCCGCCCGTGATTCGCATGCACTTACAAATCGGTTTTGAGCGACCATTTCAGCTTGTTCTCAGGAGACTCACCATGCCCATGATCGACGCCAGCGCCCTGCGCCAACTGTTTGACCAAGCCCGCACGCACAACGCCTGGCTGGACCAGCCCGTGCCCGAGCACCTGCTGCACCAGCTCTACGACCTGATGAAATGGGGGCCAACCTCGGCCAACTGCTCCCCGGCGCGCATCGTGTTTGTGCAGTCGCAGGAGGCCAAGGCCCGCCTTGCGCCCTGCATGAGCGAGGGCAACCGGGCCAAGACGCTCAAAGCGCCGGTGACCGCCATCATCGGCATGGATATGGCGTTTTACGAACAGCTGCCGAAGCTGTTTCCGCACAATCTCGACGCGCGCAACTGGTTTGCGGGCAAGCCGGATTTCATCGCCTCCTCGGCGATGCGCAACTCCAGCCTGCAAGGCGGCTACTTTATTCTCGCGGCCCGCGCGCTGGGCCTGGACTGCGGCCCGATGAGCGGTTTCGATGCCGATGCGGTGAACGCCACATTTTTCGCGGGCACCGAAGTCAAGGTGAACTTTCTGTGCAATCTCGGCTATGGCGACGCCAGCGCGTTGTTCCCCCGCAGCCCGCGTCTGAGCTTCGAGCAGGCTTGTCGCATCGCATAGGGCGCGCGTGCGCGGCGTGGAGTTTGTGCGTAGGTTCTGGTAATTTCGTACCCATCGCCAGAACACAAAGCAGAAAGGACGCCTCATGCCGGTCATCGTTGTCGCCAATCCCAAGGGCGGGGTGGGTAAATCCACCCTGTCCACGCAGGTTGCCGGATTTTTCGCCAGTCAAGGCCATGGGGTCATGCTGGGCGACTCCGACCGGCAGGAATCGGCCCGCCTCTGGCTGTCGCTGCGCGATTCAGCGCTGCCGCGCATCGACACCTGGGAGATGAGCTTTGATTACATCGCCAAACCGCCCAAGGGCACGACCCACGCGGTGATCGACACCTCCGCCGGGCTGCATGGCTGGCGGCTGAACGATGTGATGAAACAGGCCGACAAGGTGCTGGTGCCGCTGTCGGCGTCGATTTTCGACATCTACGCCACGCAGGAATTCCTGGAAAAACTGCGCGAGGCGCGCGAAAAACACGGCTTCGATGTGGGCCTGGTGGGCGTGCGCATCGACCCGCGCACCCATGCCGCCGAGCAATTACAAGCCTTCGTGACGCAAAGCGGCCTGCCGATGCTGAGCAATCTGCGCCAGACTACGCTGTACCCGCAGATGGCCGCGCACGGCCTCACCCTGTGGGACCTGCCGCCTAGCCAGGCGGCCAAAGACCTGGAGCAATGGCAGCCCATCACTCGCTGGCTGCAGCAGCCGTCAGGGCGCGGGTAAAAAAATAGGCACATCCTGCAAACATTGCGTCGGATGTGCCCAAGCTGCAAGGAAGCTGGCGGCTGTGGTTTTTAGGGAGTTTCGCTCTGCCGTTTTGTCGAAGGGATGGTTTCGGCCCGCCTCAGGCGGCACGTTCGGGTTGCGCGACGAGACCGAGCGCCGGGCGGTTGACGCGGAACAAGCGCGGGCCGACATGCTCGAGCAGCTTGTCGCGCTCGAACTGGGCGATCACGCGGCTGGCCGTTTCGAGCGCCACCCCGAGCATGGCGCCGAGGTCGCTGCGCTTGGGCAGGGTGATGGTGTCGTTGAGTTCCGGGTCGGCCAGTTTGAGCAGCAGACGAGCCATGCGCGCGGGTATCGCGCCCGAGCCGAGCAGCAGCGCCCATTCGTCGGTATCGCGCAGCGCACGGTGCCAGCGCTCCAGAAACTCCTGGCGCAGATTGGGCACCTGCTCTTCCATTTTGCGAATCACTTCCACCGGAATGCGGCACACCCGCACCGCGCCGATGGCCGAAGCGTGATGCATATAGGGCTCTTGAATGAAGCATTCCAGCCCGATCAGATCGCCGCGCCGCGCCACGCGGGTGATGCGGCGGGTGCCGTCGGGCAGCACGCGTTCCAGCTTCACATAGCCGGTCTTGATGGTGTAGAGCCAGTCTCCCCGCTGCCCTTCGCTGAACAGCTGCTGTCCAGGGGCAAATTGCATGTCGTCGATGACCTGATGGAAGGTGTCGAAGTCTTCCATGCGCAGCGCGCCGAACAGCGCAATACGGCGCACGCCGCAGCTGCGACAGTCGGAAGCGCCGCGCCAGGCGTTGACCACCTCGGTATGCGCCAGGCGGTTGGCTTCCGGCTGCTTGCTGCGCGGCAAGGTTTTGCGCAGGGTCGCGAGCGGAATCGCCGTGGTTGTCTGCGGATTGGCAAAAGTGGTTTCCATAACTCGCTTTCATTGATTTAGCGCAATATTAGCGAGTACTGATATGGCCTTGTCAATATAGGGAATTCACCGTGATAACTAGGACTAACCCTGATTTTTGGCGCGCTTCATTGCGGAATGTCGATTTTTGCAGCGCACAAAACTGAGGCAATCTGTCGCGGGTGCGGTGGCTCTTTGTGCC
Source organism: Thiomonas sp. UBA7699 (assembly GCF_002482605.1). NCBI lineage: Bacteria > Pseudomonadati > Pseudomonadota > Betaproteobacteria > Burkholderiales > Thiomonas > Thiomonas sp. UBA7699. Next base: position 16,585 of record NZ_DLGH01000016.1, read on the forward strand.
CAATCCGCGACAACCTGACACACCCGCGCCGCCCGGGACGGTTTGCCGATCCGCCTACACTGCAACGCTTTTCAGCCTGTAAAGACGAAAGGCGCGATCACCATGATGGATGTGCACACTCTGGCCGCACGCGATGTGCGGCGGGCTTTGGAGGAGGATCTGGGCAGCGGCGACCTCACCGCTGCGCTCATCGACCCGCAGGCCGTGGCGCGTGCCACGGTGCGCAGCCGTGAGGCCGCGCGGTTGTGCGGCACGCCGTGGGCCAATGCCTGCGTGCGCGCGCTCGACCCGGCGGCGCATTTGGAGTGGTTAGCGCCTGAAGGCGCTACGTTGCAAGCAGATGCTGTGTTTTTGGAGATCAGAGGCAACGCACGTGCGCTGCTCAGCGCCGAGCGGACGATGCTCAATTTCCTGCAATTGCTCAGCGCAGTGGCCACGCGTACCGCGCAGTATGTGGACGCCGTGCGCGGCACACGGGCGCAAATTGTCGATACCCGAAAAACCCTGCCGGGCTTGCGTCTGGCGCAGAAATACGCGGTGCGTGTGGGCGGTGGAATGAATCACCGCATCGGCCTGTTCGACGCTGTGCTGATCAAGGAAAACCATATCGCCGCCGCAGGCGGGGTGGCACTGGCGCTGCAAAGGGCGCAGGCGGTGGCGGCGCAGGCGCAGTTCATCCAGATCGAGGTGGAAACCCTGGCCCAGCTCGACGAGGCTCTGCGCGCAGGCGCGCGTATGGTGCTGCTGGACAATATGTCGCTCGATCAACTGCGCGAGGCGGTCCGCCTCACCGGCCAGCGCGCCGTGCTGGAAGTGTCTGGCGGGGTGGATCTGCAAACCGTGCGTGCCATTGCAGAAACCGGCGTGGACCGCATCTCCGTTGGCAAGCTGACCAAGGATGTGCAGGCCGTCGATCTGTCGATGCGTTTTACGGCGCTTTGATTTGTTGCGCATTCATTCAAGAGGAAGTCTGCATGTCCGCCACTTTTTCGATCGCATTTGATAGCCCGGTCAGCGGCACCGCGCAGGCCTGGGCGCGCGTGCCCGTGGAGCCCAGCCCCGCCGAGCGTGACGCGCTGATGGCGCGCTGCGCCCAACTGCTGCGCACGCAGGACGCTGTCTTGGTGGCGCATTACTACACCCATCCCGATCTGCAGGATCTCGCGCAGGCCACGGGCGGGCTGGTGGCCGATTCGCTGGAAATGGCGCGCTTCGGCGCTCGTCATCCAGCGCGCACCCTGGTCGTCGCCGGGGTGCGTTTCATGGGCGAGACCGCCAAGATGTTGTCCATGGGCAAGCGCGTGCTCATGCCCGACCTCGACGCCAATTGCTCGCTCGATCTGGGTTGCCCCGCGCGGCAGTTCAGCGCCTTCTGCGATGCCCATCCCGACCGTACCGTGGTGGTTTACGCCAACACCAGCGCGGCGGTGAAGGCGCGCGCCGACTGGGTCGTGACGTCGAGCTGCGCGCTCGACATCGTGGCGCATCTGCATGCGCGCGGCGAAAAAATCCTGTGGGCGCCCGACCGCCATCTGGGCGGCTATATCGAGCAGCAAACCGGCGCCGACATGCTGCTGTGGCAGGGCTCCTGCATCGTGCACGACGAATTCAAGGCGCTGGAGCTCGAACTGCTCAAGGCCGAGCATCCCAAAGCGCGCGTGCTGGTGCATCCCGAAAGCCCGTCGGCGGTGGTCGCCCTGGCCGACGTGGTGGGCTCGACCTCGCAGATCCTCAAGGCGGCGCGCGAGCTCGACGCGCCTGAATTCATCGTCGCCACCGATGCCGGCATGTTCCATGCGCTTGAGCAGCAAAATCCCGGCAAGACCTTCATCGCCGCGCCCACCGCGGGCAATGCCGCCACCTGCAAGAGCTGCGCGCATTGCCCATGGATGGCGATGAACAGCCTGGCTGGCTTGGCGCGTGTGTTGGAGACCGGGGCGAATGCCATCGAACTCGACGCCGCCCTGGCCGCCCGCGCCCGTGTGCCGGTGCAGCGCATGCTCGACTTCACAGCAGCGCAAAAGACTGCAGCGATGGCGGGCAGTCTGGTTCCCGGCATCGGCGCGGCGTAGCTGGCGCCGACGCACCAAGCTGGCGCGCTACCGCGTTTTGTTGAAACGCTATCGCGTTTTGCTGAAACGCTACCGCGTTTTATTGAAACGCTATCGCGTTTTCATGATGCGCGCCTTTTCCCGTTGCCAGTCGCGCTTAGCTTCGGTGTCGCGTTTGTCGTGGTCTTTTTTGCCCTTGCCCAGCGCTAGATCGAGCTTGACCCGGCCGCCCTTGTAATGCAGGTTGATGGGCACCAGGGTGTAGCCGCGTTGCTCGACCTTGCCGATGAGCTTGCGGATTTCATCCTTGTGCATCAGGAGTTTGCGCGTACGCGACGCGTCCGGCCGCACATGGGTGGAGGCGCTGTTGAGTGCGGTGACGTTCATGCCGATCAGAAACAGCTCGCCGTTGCGGATGACCACATAGCCGTCGGTGAGTTGCACCTGCCCGGCGCGCACGGATTTGACCTCCCATCCTTCGAGCACGATGCCCGCTTCGAAACGGTCTTCGAGGAAGTAATTGAAATGGGCCTTGCGGTTTTCGGCGATGCTCATGCGGGGAATATGGGGCGTTCGGCCCTCAATACAATCATCTCATTCTAAGAAGCCTTGATCCGCCCACGTTCGCCCATGCCCCAGGTTCACAAATCCGTCCTCATCTGGTACAGCCCGCAAGAGATGTACGACCTGGTCACCGATGTGGCCGCCTATCCGCAGTTCCTGCCCTGGTGCGGGGGCGCCTCGGTGCAGTCGGAAGAGGGCGATACGGTGCGCGCCAGTGTGACCATCGACTTCAAGGGCATCCGCCAGAGCTTCACCACGCAAAACACCAACGTGCCCGGTCAGGAAGTGCGCATGCGGCTGGTGGACGGGCCGTTTTCCGCCCTGCACGGGCGCTGGGTGTTCAACCCCCTGGCCGACGGCAAGGCATGCAAGGTCGAGTTTTTGCTCGACTACAAGTTCTCCAACTTTCTGGTGGAGAAGGTCATCGGCCCGGTGTTCAACCATATCGCCAGCAGCTTTGTCGATGCCTTCGTGCAGCGCGCCAAGCAGGTTTATGGGCCGCGTTGAGGCCGCCGTGGTGACGCCGTGGTGAATATTGCGGTGTTCTATGCGCCCGAAAGAGGCGAACCCGACTTGAGGCGGTTGGCGCTGCCAGCAGGCGCCACGGTTGGCCAGGCGCTGCAGGCCAGCGGCATCCTCGACGACCATCCCGAATTGACCTGGATCGACATCCTCTACGGCATCGACGGCCAGCGCGTCACGCCGCAGCGGGTGCTTCAGGACGGCGACCGCATCGACCTTTGCCGTCCCTTGCAGGTCGATCCCATGACCGCGCGGCGCTTGCGGGCTGCCGCCTCAAAGCCACGCCGCTGAGACCTCGGGCGGTATTTCGGCGGGCGGACCTTCGAACTGCGTGAGGCCGTCACCGAGCACGATGACGCGACCCGCCAGCTCGCGCGCCCACGGCTTTTGCTCGACCAGGAGAACGCCCAGCCCCTGCTCCTGCAGTTGCTGGATGAGCTTGGCCGTCGCGGCCACGCGCTGCGGCGCCAGACCTTCGGTCGGCTCATCGAGCAGGAGCAGATCGGGGTTGCCCATCAGGGTGCGGGCGATGGCGAGCATTTGCTGTTCGCCGCCGGACAGCGCCTGGGCGGGCGCGTGCAGCCGTGGCGCCAGCGCCGGAAACAGGGCCAGCACCGCCGCCTCGTTCCAGCGCGACGGGCCCGTGCGCGCGGCTATTCGCGCGGGCTTGGCGCCCAAAAGCAGGTTCTGCCGCACGCTCAGACGCGGAAAAATCTCGCGCTGCTCCGGCACATAGCCCAGCCCCAGCCGGGCGCGGCGGTGCGCGGGCAGGCCGAGCAGTTCTTGTCCGGCAAGACTTGCGCGGCCCGTTGCGGGAATGAGGCCCATCAGCGACTTGAGCAAGGTGCTGCGCCCGCTGCCATTACGCCCGAGAACAAGCAGCAATTCCCCCGCTCGCAGTTGCAGATGCACGCCGCGCAGCACCTGCACCGGCCCGTAGCCCGCCTGCAGCGAGCGAACATCGAGCAGCGCGCCTTTCTCGGGCGGGAGCTTCATGGCGCCGTGCCCAGATAGACCGCCTGCACCTGTGCGTCGTGGCGAATGACCTCGGGCGCGCCGTCGGCCAGCACGCGGCCCTGATGCAGCACCACCACCCGCGTGGCTAGGCGGAACATGGCGTCTGGGTCGTGCTCGATCAGCAGCAGGGTGCGGTCGCCGCAGAGCTGCTCGATCAGGTCGAGCATGTGCGCGGCCTGCGCCCGGCTCATGCCGGCGGTGGGCTCGTCGAGCAGCAGCAAAGGCGCGCGGTTGATCAGCCCGAGGCCGAGTTCCAGCGCGCGCAGGCGGGCATAGTCGATGTTTTGCACCGGCATATCGGCGCAGTCTTGCAGTTGCAGCGCCCGCAGCCAGTGGGCGACCTGCTGCTGCAGTTCGGCATCGCGTCGGTACGGCAGCCACCAGCGCCGTGCCGGTTGTGCCGCAAGCAAGCAGGCGCGCAGATTGTCCGCCACGCTCAAGCGGGAAAAAACCTGCGGCGACTGGAAGCTGCGGCCGATGCCCGCCCGTGCGATCTGCGCGGGATTCAGGCGGTCGATCCGTCGGCCCGCCAGCCACACGCTCCCGGCGCGCAAGGGGCGCAGGCCGCTGATCAGCTGAAACAAGGTGGATTTGCCCGCACCGTTGGGGCCGATGAGGGCCACCCGTTCGCCAGCCTCGATCTGCAGATTCAGATCGGTGAGGATGGGCTGGCCGCCGAGTACGCAGTGCACGCCGCGCACGTCGAGCAGGGGCGGGCGCTCGGTGGCGTTGAATGCGGCGTTGAGTGTGGCGTTCATTCGCGGGCTCCGCCTTCGCGCAACTGCGGCGCCAGCGCCCGCCACACCAGGGCGCCCAGCCCCGCGCCTGTGGAGGCCAGCAGCGCCGCGCCGACCCAGACATCGGCGCTGCCGATCGGTAGCGGCACGCCATACAGCCGCAGAGTGCTGCCCACCAGCAGTTGTTGACGCACGGCGTAGAGCAGTTCGACCAAGCTGCTCGCGCCGATGATCGCGAGCGCGCCGCAGAGCAAAAGGGCGGCTAGGCCCCACAGCAGATCAGGATTGCGGCGGGCGCGAAGCCCTTGCGCCAAATCGCACAAGACCCCGCTCAAACCCTGCGGCGCCCAGATCACGATGGCGAGAAAGCCGAGCCCGACATACAGCGTCCAGGCCTGCGAAACCGAGGCCAGAACCGACTCGCTGCCCACCATCAAGCCCGCGCCCAGCAAGGCACCCCAAGCCGTGCCGCTGCCTGCGGCCAGGCTGAACAGCAGGGCCATGCTCGATTGCGGCAGCCCGAGCGATCCGGCGCTCACCTGTTCGAGCCGCAGGGTTTGCAAGGCGCCGGACAGGCCCGCGAGAAAGGCGCTCACCACCACCAGTTGCAGCCGAACCCGTCGCGGTGTGGCGCCGCTGACCGCAACGCGCAAGGGGTCGTCGCGCACCGCGCGCGCCAGCAGGTCGAGCCGGGTGCCGTCGAGCCCGCGCAGCAAGACCGCGCCCAGCAGCACATAAGCGGCGCTCACGCCATAGACTTGCCGCTGGGACAGCAGATCGAGCCCCAGCCAGACCGGCCCGGCGGTGCGGTCGGTGGAAACACCGCCTTCCCCGCCGAAAAACCCCTGCAGCATGGGTGCGGCCAGCGCTACCAGCAGGCCCAGACCCAGTGTGATCATGGCAAAGCTCAAACCGCCTCGCCGCACGCTGATCGGGCCGAGCACCAGCGCCACGGCCAAGGCAAACGCCCCGCCATACAAGGGCGCCAGGGCAAAGGGCAGCGGCCAGCCGGAGGCGGCTATCGTGTTCATCGCATGCGCGGCGGCATAGGCGGCCAGCCCCGCATACATCGCCTGCCCGAAGCTGAGCAGCCCGGCGCGGGTGACCAACAGCCCCACCGACAGCAGCAGTAGCCAGGCGCTGGCCAGTTGCGACAGCAGGCTGAAACCGGCGCTGCTCAGCGGCAAGGCCAGCGGCAGCGCGACCAGCAGCGAAAACATCGCAGCGCGGCCGCGCGCCGGGGCGGGCACGGCGGCGTTCACAGCGCCTCGTCCCGAGACAGCACGCGCGTCAGCCCCTGCGGGCGCAGCGCCAGCACCCCGACCAGCAGCACATAAGGCAGCAGCGGTGCGGCGCGGGCCAGGTCGAGGTGCAGCAGGCTGGGGAGAATGCCGTCGCTCGCAGGCCAGGCGGCCGGGGCGTTCCAGCCCAGACGTTGCAGGCCGTCAGCCAAGGAGCCGTTGACGGCCACGGCCAGGGTCTGCACCTCGCCCACCAGCAGCGCACCCAGCAGCGCGCCGCGCAACGACCCCAGACCGCCGATGATGATGACGGCAAACAGCAGCGCGCCCATTTGCGCGGCCATGTCCGGCTCGGTGACGAGCAGCGGCCCCCCCACCGCACCGGCCAGCCCGGCCAGTGCGCCGCCCACGGCAAACACCCCGGTCTGCACCGCGCGTACATCGTGCCCCAGAGCCGAAGTCATGGGCGCGTGCGTCAGCGCGGCCTGCACGATCAGCCCGGCGCGCGTGCGCCACAGCAGCAGCCAGGCCAGCGCCAGCGCGGCCAGCGCCGTCGCCATGACAAAGCCGCGGTACACCGGAAAATCCACCCCGCTCAAGGTGAACAGCGCGCCCTGCAGCGATGCGGGTATGGCATAGGGCACCGAGCCGCTGCCCCACAACAGCCGGGCCGCTTCCACCAGCACCACGCCGAAGGCGAAAGTGGCGAGCAACTCCGGCAGATGCCCCTGCGCGCGCAGACGCCGCAACACGCCGACTTCAAACCCGGTGGCCACCACGGCAACGCCCAGCGGCGCAAGCAGCAGTCCGCCCCAGAAGCCCAGCCACTGGCCGCTTTGCCAGGCCAGATAGGCGCCGAGCATGTAGAAACTGCCGTGGGCGAAATTGAGTACGCCCAGCAGCGAAAAGATCAGCGTCAGCCCTGAGGCGAGCAGGAACAGCAGCAGGCTGTAGCTCAGGCCATTGAGGGCGGAGAGTGCGAGCGCCTCCATGCAGCAGCCGTGGCCAGGGATCAGACTCCCGGCTTTAGCGCGACGGCGTGCCCTGGCTGGCGCCGGGCACCGCGCTGGCCGTCACCTTGGGCGGTTTGACCGGATAGACCTCGGTCATCAGCGGCCGCTGCATGGTGCATTGCGCAGGCAGGGTGGTTTGCGCGGGGCGGTAGGTGTGCTCCAGCGCAAAGGTGTAGCCGGTGTTTTCCACGTCGTAAGGGTTGGCGGGCGAGACCGGCTGCCAGTCGCTGACATAGATGGGCTGGAGCAACTGGTGATCGGCCGCGCGCAGGGTGACCTCGCCGTTGAAGGTGTGGAACTTGAGCCCTTCCATCGCGCTGGCGACCTTCAGCGGCTCGGTGCTGTGCGCCTTGGTCATGGCGGCGGTGAGCAGCGCCAGGCCGGTGTAGGTGGCGGGTACCGAGAAGTCTTGCTTGTACTTGTCGCGGAAACCTTTTTGCAGGCTTTGCAGCACGCCGGGCAGATTGGGGTTGCTGTAATAGACCAGCTTGACGCGCCCGGCGTCGTGCGGGCCGATCTCGCTGGGCGCGCCCAGGCTGCTGGCGTAGAAGGTGTAGAGATCGGCCTTGAGCCCGCCTTGCTGCGCCGCCTTGATGAGCAGGGTGAGGTCGGGGCCCCAGTTGGCGGTGATGATGCAGTCGGCCTTGGCGGCCTGCACCTTGGCGATATAGGGCGAAAAGTCTTTGACCTGCCCGAGGGGCACGAAATCTTCGCCCACGATCTGGATGTCGGGTCGTTTGAGCGCCAGCATTTCGCGGGCGTACTTCGCCACCTGATGGCCGAAGGAATAGTCTTGCTCGATGAGATAGACGCGCTTGATCTGCGGCCGGTTGCGGATGTCGTCGGTCATCGCCTGCAGGGTCATGGGCACGCTGGGCTGCAGCGCAAAGTGCCAGAAACTGCAGTCACTGCCCGTCAGTGCGGAATCGACCGCGGCGTAGTTGAGATAGAGCACTTCCTTGCCGGGATGGCGGGTGTTGTGACGGCTCACCGCTTTAGAGAGCGCAATCGCCGCGCCCGATCCGTCGCCCTGCAACACATAGCGGATGCCCTGATCCACCGCGGCCTGCAGTGCATTGACCGTATCTTGCACCGCGCCCTTGTTGTCGAACGGCACGATCTCGAAGCGCACCCCGGCGGTGTTGCCGCGGTTGACCCGGTCGGCCACGAACTGCCAACTCTGCAACTGGTTCTGCCCTACTGCGGCGAAGGGGCCGGTGAGCGGGTCGATGAAAGCGAGCTTGACGGTGGGAATCTGCCGCGCATGCACTGGCGCGGCGCCGAGCAATAAGCCACCGGCCAGGGTGGAGATAAAACTTCTGCGGGTGGTGTGCATGCGAGCAAAGCCTTGTGAGGGAACAGCCGCCCCGGTTTTCAGGGGCGGCGCAAAAAGGCAATGCTATTTCAACCCGGATTTCCCATTCGGCGGGGCTTTGCCCCTACACGGGCGCTGGCGGACGGCTTGAGGCGTCTTCGCCCCCGCGCTTCGCGCCCATAGCTCGGGCTATGGGCTTGTCGCGCAGGGCCGAATCCATCCCCAATCCGCCGCGCCATCATCCCGTGTCCTCATGGAAAATCCGGGTTCAACGCCATCCGGGCAGCTTAGAACTTCACCCCCACCCGCGCGTACACCGAGCGTCCCGGCCCCGGCACGGCAATGCCCCAGGGCAGGCCGTTGATCGACATGGTCGTGCCCTGGCCGACGTAGGCACCTCCGGTGGGCAGGGCGTAGAACTTGTCGAGCAGGTTGTCGATGCCGAAATCGACCCGCGCTTGCTTGAAGCTGTAGCTGGTGCGCAGGTTGAGCAGGCCGTAGCCGCCGGTCGGGATTTCATTGCGCACGGCGGAAACCTGTGTCTTGGCCTTGACCAGCACCCATTCCAGCGCGTTGTTCCATCCGCCCAACTGCTGGGTGAGACTGAGCCGGGCGTTGAGCGGCATGATGGCGTAGAGGTTGTCTCCCGTGGTGGTGTTTTCCCCGCGGGTGTAGTTCACCGCGCCTTGCAGCGCCAACCGGCCGAGCGGGCCATCGCCCAAAGGCATCTTGCCCGAGAGATTCAGCCCATACAGCCGCGCGGTCTGGTTGACGTATTTGAGGACGACGAACTGGTTTTTCAGCGGCGTGGCTTGCGGCGCGTTGGCCATTGCGTTCCACTGCACCGCGTCGATGTAATCGCTGACATGGGTGTAGAACGGTTGCGCGGTGAACTCCCAAGCGTGGTCGGTGCTGTGCAGATCGAAGCTGGCCGACAGGGTGGTGGCTTTTTCCGGCTTGAGATTGGGGTTGCCGATGTAGCCGTTGCCGTCGCCGACGAAGTTGTTCATCACCGCAGCCATCGACCAGGTGCTCCAGGGATCGCGCTGGTAGAGGTTGGGCGAGCGGGTGGTGTGGCTCAGGCCCACCGAGAGATCCTGCGTAGGAGAAAGCGTCCAGCGCGACAGCAGCGAGGCATCGACATTGGTGTCGGTGCGCGCGCGGTCGATGGTGTTGAACGCCGTGGCGTCGCGCAACTGGTAGTTCATCATCGTGCCCATGCCATTGCTGTTGGCATAGCCGTGCACCGGCCCGGCATCGGTGCGCACGCGCTCCACCCGCAGCCCCGCCAGGGTTTGCCACTCTGCGCTGAGCTGCTTTTGCCATTCGCCCCACACGCCGATGCGGTCGCGCTTGCCGTCGTTGACATTGAGGAAGGTGCCGGGCCACATCATCCCGCCCGAAGGCGTCCAGTAGTCGTCGAGGTGATAGCGCTGCAGCTCGACTCCGGTGCGCAACACGTCCTGCGCCGACAGATCGATGCTCGCCTGCAGCTTCGCCCCGGTGGTGCGGCTTTGGCTATACATCGGCATGCCGGCGGCGCAGGTGGGCGAGATCGGGCTGCAGGGATAGCCGCCTACGCCGCCCTGCATGGTCTGGCTGCCGTACCAGAAGCGTTTATCTGCGCTGAAGTCCATGAAGTGATCGACGGTTTCATGGTAGGCGCGCGCATCGAGCGAGCCCCAGCCGAACTGCTTGAGCCAGTGCAGATTGATGCGTTTTTCGGTATTGCCCAGCATGTCCATGCGCTGGTTGGGGTAGAGCTGATAGGGCACGTCCTGATAGCCCAGACCGATTTCGAATAATTGGTCGCTGCCCTTCCACGCCAGCCCCAGGGTGTGGTTGCGCACGTCGTAGGCGGTGGAGCCGACGACGTCGCGCGCGAGGCTCTGCCCCGGGCGGCCGGTGGCGGTAAAGGTTTTGAAGTCGCCCCCGGCGGAGTAGTCATCGGCCTTGGTCAGCGCGCCGTCATAGGCGATGGCGAACGACTGCGTGCCGTAGTAGGCGTTCAGCCCGAGGCTGCGCGCAGCGCCGTTGCTGGCATAGCCCGCGCTGACCTCGCCGCCGGAGATCGACGCCTGCCCCGCCGGGGCGAATTGTGGCGCGCGGGTTTTCACCTCGATGGCGCCGCCGATGGCGTCGCCACCGACCGACACCGGCACCATGCCCGCCGGATACACGGTGATGCTCTGCACCTGCGACGGCGAGGCGTAAGACAGCACCGGGTTCATATGGTTGGGGCAGCTGGCGATCAGCCCCATGCCGTCGAGCTGGATGTCGAGGTTGTCGTCCGACAGGCCGTTGTACTGCGGCAGCCCGGAGACGCCGCCCGCCGCGTTGACCGACAGGCCGGGAATGCCCAGCAGCAGGCTGGCGGTGTCATTCGTTGCGGCGCGGCGCTGGGCCAGATCGATGGCGCTTTGCCATTGCGCCCAGGACTGCGCGCCAGCGGCCGCGCCCGAGACGACGACTTCGGGCAGGGCGGTCTCGGCGGCCTGGACGTTGCTGGCGCACAGCGCCGCCAGTGCGGCACTCAGGGCGATTGAAAGAGCGGTGCGCGACAGACGCGAGCTTGACGGAGGACAGAAAGATGTTTGCATGGACAATTGAAAGCGATGGATTCAAACCGTTGCCAAAAACGACGGTCTCACTGTAGGAATGCCTGTTGCGCCCCGAGCGCGACAAAACGTCGCATTTGTCGCCCTCCTGTCACAGGGGTTTCCCCGAATTCGCCTCACCGCCATGCAAGACTTTGTGTTGTTCGACGACGCGCTGGAGCCGTCGCAGCCGCTGACCCGCCTGTACCGGCAGCCGCTGTCGCACTGGCAGGCGTGGCAGGCAGAGCAAGTCGAGAGTGCTTTTCAGCAGCTCGAACACGCATTGAACGCTGGGCGTCAGGTCGCCTTGTTCGTCCATTACGAAGCCGCGCAGGCGCTGGCTGGCTTGCCCGTGCATGCTCCCCTGGCCACCCCTCTGGTCGAGGCGCTGGCGTTCGATGCGGTCATGCGCATGACCGCCGCCGAGACGCAGCAGTGGCTCCAAGCGCAAAGCGCCAGCCTCGATGGTGGCCAGCCCTGCGGCGTGGCCGCTCTGCAGCCCGGCATCACGCAGGCGGACTACACCGCCGCCCTGGCGCGCATCGCTGCGCACCTGCGCGCGGGCGACAGCTACCAGATCAACTTCACCTGGCCGCTGCGCGGGCAGGCGTTCGGCCATCCGTTGGCGCTGTATGCCGCGCTGCGGCAGGCGCAGCCCACGCGTTATTCCTGCCTGGCCAAACTCGGCGGGCGCTGGGTGCTCAGTTTTTCGCCCGAACTGTTTTTCGCGCGTGACGGGGCCACGCTGCGCGCACGGCCCATGAAGGGCACCGCTGCGCGCTGCGCCGACGCAGAAGCCGACGCGCAGGCCTCGCTGGCGCTGGCTGCCGATCCCAAGAACCGCGCCGAGAACCTGATGATCCTCGATCTCTTACGCAACGATCTGGGGCGGCTGGCCGTGCCGGGTTCGGTGCGCGTGCCCGAGCGCTTCAGCGTCGAGCCCTATCCCACCGTGTGGCAGATGACCTCCAGCGTGCAGGCCGTGCTCGACGAGCGCGGCGGGCCACGGCGCTGGGCGGAGATTTTTGCCGCGCTGTTTCCCTGCGGCTCGGTGACGGGCGCGCCCAAGCGCAAAAGCATGGAGATCATTCGCGCGCTGGAGGGCGGGCCGCGCGGGCTTTATACCGGCGCGCTGGGCTTCATCGACCCGCGCGACGCCGGGCAAGGGCCGCTGGCGGTGTTCAGCGTGCCCATTCGCACCTTGCAGGTCGAAGATGGCGTGCAGACCACAGGGGAGGCTGCCGGAACCCGCGCTTTTCAACTGGGCGTGGGCAGCGGCGTGGTGATCGACTCCGACCCCGCCACCGAGTGGCAGGAATGCTGGGACAAGCTGCGCTTCGTCACCGCGCACGATCCGGGCTTCGGTCTGATCGAAACCTTCGCCGCCGTCTGGCCCGCGCATGCCGCGCGCATCGAGCGGCATTTGGCGCGGTTGGCGCGCTCGGCGGCGTTTTTCGGCTTTGCCTGCGACCTGCCTGCGCTGCGCCAAGCCTTGGCCGAAGCGCATTGCGGCCTCGTTGCGCCTTCGGCTGCCGCACTGGCCGATGGCTGCCCGGCGTGGCAAGCCGCTTGCGCGGCGCTGGCTCCCGCGCCCTGGCGCACTCGGTTGGTGCTGCGTAAATCGGGCGCGGTCGAGATCGACGTGCAGCCCATGCCGCCCGCGCCGCAGCAACCGGTGCGGCTGCTGCGGGCCGCCGAAGCGCTCGATTCGGCCGACCTGTTCCTGCGCCACAAGACCACCCATCGTGCGCGCTACGACGCCGCCTGGCGCGCCGCCGAGGCGCAGGGCGCGTTCGACCAGATCTTCTGCAACGAACGCGGCGAACTGTGCGAAGGCGGGCGCAGCTCATTGCTGCTGCGCTTAGGCGGCGCGTGGTGCACACCGGCGCTGGCAAGCGGCCTGTTGCCCGGAGTCGGGCGGCAATGGCTGATTGACCACGGCGGGGTGCGCGAGTGTGTGCTCCAAGCCGATGCCCTGCTGCGCGCGCAGCAAATCGCCGTGGTCAATGGTTTGCGTGGGGTTTTGGCGGCCACGTTGTGAAGCGGCGGAAATTTCCGTAGGCGCCGTCATGGCACTCGACGGCGCGCAGCGGTCTGCCACCGGGGCATGGCATCATCGAATCATGTCGACTCTGGCGCTCGTTTGGTTCAAACGCGACCTGCGTGTGCAGGATCACGCCGCGTTGCACGCCGCCGCGCAATGCGATGCGGCGCTGGCGCTTTTCGTGATGGAGCCGGAATGGATCGCCAGCCCGGAGTGCGATGCGCAGCATGTGCAGTTCGCGGCGGATTGCGTTTCCGCGCTGCGGGAGTCGCTGACGCAAGCCGGTCTCAGGCTGTTGGTGCGCGTGGGCGATGTGCCTCAGGTGTTCGAAGACATCCGCCGCGAGGTGCGTTTCACCCATCTGTTCAGCCACGAAGAAACCGGCCCAGGCTGGACCTATGCGCGCGACAAACGGGTGGCGCATTGGTGCCGAGAGCAAGGCGTGATCTGGCAGGAATGGCCGCAAAGCGGCGTGGTGCGCCGTCTGCGTGATCGTGCGGGCTGGGCGGCCCGCTGGCAAAGGCGCATGGATGCGCCGCAGCTGCCTGTGCCGCAAGGCCTGCGCGACGCATCCAAGCCGTTGGCAGCGGGCGACTTTCCGGCCCTGCGCGATCTGCGCTTGCCCGCGGCCCGCGCCACGCCCGCTGCGGGCACGGCGGCGGCGCTCTCCACTCTGCACAGCTTTCTGGATACGCGGGGCGCGCAGTACCGGCGCGATCTGTCCAGCCCGCTCACGGCAGCGCAGGGCTGCTCGCGCTTGAGCGCGCATCTGGCCTTCGGCACGCTCTCCATGCGGCAAGTGCATCAGGCCACCGAGCAACGCATTCGCGCGTTGCAGGCTAGTGGCGAGGCGCCGGCGCGCAGCATGGCGTATCACCTGCGCGGTCTTGCCGGGCGGCTGCGCTGGCATTGCCACTTCATGCAAAAGCTCGAAGATGAACCGGGCATCGAGTTCCACAACTTTGCGCGTGCCTACGACGGTTTGCGCGAGCCCGAATTCAACCCCGCGTATTTCGAGGCCTGGTGCAGTGGCAACACCGGCTTCCCGATGGTGGACGCCTGTATGCGCTGCCTCAACGCAACCGGCTGGATCAACTTTCGTATGCGCGCCATGCTGGTGAGTTTTGCCGCCTATCACCTGTGGTTGCATTGGCGCGAGCCGGGGCTGCATCTGGCGCGGCAGTTTCTCGATTTCGAGCCGGGCATTCATTGGAGCCAGATGCAAATGCAATCGGGCACCACCGGCATCAACACCCTGCGCGTGTATTCCCCGGCCAAGCAGCAGGCTGACCATGATCCGCAGGGCGCGTTCATCCGCCAGTGGGTGCCGGAGTGGGGGACTTCGGCTTATCCGCCGCCCATCGTCGATGAGCGCAACGCCGTCAAGCAGTCCAAAGACCGCATTTACGCCATCCGCCAAAGCCCGCAGGCGAGCGACGAGGCGCGGGCGGTGCAACAGCGGCACGGCTCGCGCAAGAGCGGTCTGCCGCCCAGCGGCTCCCGCGCGCGCAAGCCGGTTGCGCCACCCGCGCCACCGCGACAGCAGGAGTTGTTCGAATGAGCGCAGCGGCAAGCGGTCACAAGGGGAACAAGGCGGCTCTGGCCAGCAAACCCTGCGCGGTGTGCGGTCGCCCTATGAGCTGGCGTCGCGCCTGGGCGAAAAACTGGGAGACGGTGCGCTACTGCTCGCAAGCCTGCCGCAAAAATCGGAACAAGGCCAAGAGCCAGGTTGGAGCGTGGCATGACAAGCCCTGATCCTGCGAGGCCGCTGCGCCATTTGGTGCTGGTGCTGGGTGATCAGCTCGACCCGCAGGCCAGCGCGTTCGACAGGTTCGACCCGGCGCAGGATGCGGTGTGGATGGCCGAAGTGGCGGAAGAGTCCACCCATGTCTGGTCTTCCAAGCCGCGCATCGCCTTGTTTCTGGCGGCGATGCGCCACTTCGCTGCAGACCTGCGTGCCGCCGGCCTCACAGTGCATTACACCGAGCTTGACGACGCCGCTAACGCGGGCAGTTTGACTGCCGAATTGCAGCGCGCTGTGCAGCGCCTGCGCCCTACTCAGTTGGTCATGACCCAGCCCGGCGACTGGCGGGTGCTGCAGTCCATCGAGGCTGCCGCCGCTGCGCATGGCGTGCCGCTGGAACTGCGCGAAGACCGGCACTTCTTCGCTTCGCCCAGCGACTTTGCCGCGCACGCCCGGGGTCGCAAGCAGTTGCGCATGGAGTTTTTCTACCGCGCCATGCGCCAGCGACACGATGTGTTGATGGAGGGTAATCAGCCCGCTGGCGGACAGTGGAATTTCGATGCCGACAACCGCGAGGCGTTTCCCAAGTCCGGCCCCGGCCATGTGCCCAGCCCGGCGCAGTTTGTGCCAGACGCCATCACGCGCGAGGTCATCGCTGTGGTGAATCAGCGCTTCGCCAGCCACCCGGGCACGCTGGCCGATTTCGCCTGGCCGGTGACTCGCCCGCAGGCCTTGCAGGCGCTGGAGCGCTTCATGCGCGAGCGCCTGCCGCAGTTCGGCCAGTGGCAAGACGCACTCTGGCCCAACGAGCCCTGGCTCTGGCATGCCCACCTTTCTGCCGCGCTCAACCTCAAGCTCCTGAACCCGCGTGAAGTGGTCGAGGCGGCGCAGACCGCTTGGCGCCAGGGGCAAGCGCCGCTGCACAGCGCCGAAGGCTTCATCCGCCAGATTCTGGGCTGGCGCGAATATGTGCGCGGCATTTACTGGACGCAGATGCCCGGCTACGCCGAGCGCAACGCGCTGGGCGCGCAGGCGCCGTTGCCCGCCTGGTTCTGGACCGGGCAGACCGACATGGCCTGCCTGCGTGATGCCCTGTCGCAAACCCTGCGCTACGGCTACGCCCATCACATCCAGCGGCTGATGGTCATCGGGCTGTATGCCTTGCTGCACGGGGTGCAGCCGCAGCAGGTGCACCAGTGGTTTTTGGCCGTGTATGTCGATGCGGTGGAATGGGTGGAACTGCCCAACACCCTGGGGATGAGCCAGGCGGCAGACGACGGCCTGATGGCCAGCAAGCCCTACATCGCCAGCGGCAAATACATTCAGCGCATGAGCGGCGGCAGCCTGTGCGCGGCCTGCCGGTTCGATCCGGCGCAGCGTGTGGGTGCGAAGGCTTGTCCCTACACCACGCTGTACTGGGACTTTTTGCTACGGCACGAGGCGCGTCTTGCGGCCAATCCGCGTACCGTGATGCAGGTGCGCAATCTGGCGCGGTTGTCGGCCGACGAGCGCGCACGCATCCAGGCGCAGGCCCAGTCGATCCGGGACGCGGCATGACTCTGGCAACCGAACCAGCAACGCTTTTCGAGCCGACCCTTGCGGCAGCGCAGCGCAGCCTCGCTGCGGTGCGTCCTGCAGACTACGCCCGCAGCCGCAACCATTTGCAAGGGCACGTCACCCGGCTCTCACCGTATTTGACGCATGGCTTTCTCGGTCTGCGCGACGTGGTGCAGCACCTGACGATGCGCCACGGCCTCGGGCTGCAGGACAAGCTGTTGCAGGAACTCGGTTGGCGCGCTTTTTTTCAGCAGGTTTGGCGTCAAGAGGGCAAGGGCATTCTGCAATCGCAGCACCCCGGCCCGCTGCCAGACCGTGCTTACGCCTCCGCTTTGCCCGCGGACCTGCGCGAAGGCCGCACCGGCGTGCCGGTGATCGACCAAGCGGTGCGCACGCTCTATGCCACGGGCTATTTGCACAACCACGCGCGCATGTGGCTGGCTTCCTACACCGTGCATTTGCGCAAGGTGCACTGGCGCGCCGGGGCCGACTGGATGGTTGCACACCTGCTCGATGGCGATCTCGCCAGCAACCACCTGTCTTGGCAATGGGTGGCGGGCACGGGCAGCTCCAAGCCCTATTTGTTCAATGCCGACAACGTGGCGAAGTACGCGCCTGCCGCCTGGCATAGCCCGGGCACCGTGATCGATGCGTCTTACGAAAGGCTGGATGCGCTTGCGCGTCAACCACAAGACCTCGGCCCTGAACCCGGCGAGCTTGTCGGCGTGGCAGAGCCCGCCTTGTTCTCCGAGCCGCCCGCTGGCGGGTTTTCGCAAGCGGATGCGCGGGCCGTGGCAGCACAGGATGTCTGGCTGATTCACCCCTGGGCGCTGGGGCCGGTTCCAGAAGGCAGGCTGCCGGTCGCGGTTTGCGATACCGATTGGCACGCGCGCTGGCCCTGGTCTGCCGCGCGCTGGCAGTTTGTGGCTGCGCGCATGCAGGCGCTTGCGCCCGTGCGCTGGTTTGGAACGGCTGCCTCTGTGCTGGAGGCGCTCCAGGCGGCGCGCTCGGTGCAGGGCTGGCATAACCCGCATCTTTCCGCAGCCTGGAGCGATCTTGCTCTGGCCACGCCGCCGCCGGCTTTTTCCGAGCCGACGCCGCGTTGCCGGTCGTTTTCTGCGTATTGGTCGCGCGTGCAAATCCTTTCAGCGTCATCGTCTATCCAAGGAGACCTGTTTCATGAGTGAGCAACCCATTGTTTTGATTACCGGTGCGCGCGGCGGCATGGGCCGGGCGCTGAGTGCGCAGTTGCATGCGCAGGGCTGGCGCGTGGCCGCCGTTGGGCGCGACGCGACGGCGCTGGCCGATGTGCCGTCCAGCGTGCGCATTGCCGCGGATGTCACCACGCCCGAGGGTGCGGCGCAGGCCATCGCGCAGTGCGCGGAGCAACTGGGCCAGACGCCGTCGCATCTGGCGCATTGCGTGGGCAACACGCTGATCGCACCGTTGCACCGCACCAGTGCCCAGCAATGGCGCGAGGTGCTGCGCGTCAACCTCGACAGCGCCCTGTGCATGCTGGGTGCGTGGATCGAGGCGCGCCGCGCGGCGCAGCAACCGGGCGCGGCGGTGCTGGTGAGCTCGGTCGTTGCGCAGATCGGAGTGGCCAACCACGAAGCCATTGCCGCGGCCAAAGCGGGCGTGGAAGGACTGGTGCGCAGCGCGGCGGCGACCTACGCACCGATCGGTCTGCGGGTCAACGCCGTGGCGCCTGGCATGACCGATACGCCTTTGACCGCGGGCATGCTCAAAGTAGCCGCCATGCGCGAAGGCGCGGGCAAGCAATATCCGCTGGGCGGGGTGCAGACGGCCGAGCAAATCGCCGACGTCATGGCGTTTCTGCTGTCAGAGGCTGCCAGCCGCATCACCGGCCAGTGCATCGCGGTGGATGGGGGCTTCACCACCATCAGGCCGCTGGTGAAGTAGCGTACTTTTCAGGGCTCGCGCAATTCAGGGGGAATTCTCAGAGGTTCTGTTTTTCGGTTTGGCCGCGTACATGGCTTTGTCGGCCAGTCGCATCAGGGTGTCGGCGTCCTGCGCGTCGAGCGGGTAAGCGGAGATGCCGATGCTCATGTCGATGGGTAGTTGCACATTCGGCGCAATGTCGAACGGGGCGGCTACGGCTTGTCGCAGGCGCTGCACGCTGTTGGCATAGCCGGTCTGGACTTCGAGCGGGTTGAGGTCTTCCATCACCACGACGAATTCGTCTCCGCCCAGACGCACCAGAAAATCGGTCTGACGCTGCACGGCCTGCAGGCGGCGGGTGAGTTCGCGCAGCACCCGGTCGCCCGCGCTGTGGCCCCAGGTGTCGTTGATCAGCTTGAAGCCGTCGAGATCGATCATGCCCACGGCGAACAGGCTGCCTTGCCGACGCGCGCGGGCGATGACTTCGGGCAAGTATTGTTCGAGGGCATAGCGGTTGGGCAGGCCGGTAAGGGTGTCGTGGCGTGCGCGGTGCGCTTCGACGCGCTGCAGATGGCTCAGGCGCTCTTTCACGTCGAGTTCATCGAGCCCATAGCCCAGCAGGGCCGCGACCTGCTCGCACAGGGCGATGGTCTGCTCGTCGAAGGCCTGCGCCTGTGGCGAGGTGAACACCAGCACCCCCCACAGCGCGCCACCGCGCCATACGGGGGTGGCCAGGGCGGCATGCCAGCGATAGCGCGACAGTGTGGAGTTCCAGGGCTGCATGTCCGGGTCGCGGAGCAGATCGTTGCAGACCTGCAGGGTCTGGGTATCCCAGACGCGCAGCACCAGGGGCACGCGGTTGGTGTCGTTCAGATGCACGCGAAAGTGATCGAGCTGCAGGGCGCCTTCGCCTGCTCGCGCCAGCACGCGAAAGGCGCCGCTTTCGTCCGGCCGCGCCAGCCAGGCGGCATGAAACTGGGTGTCGGTGGCGAGGGTGTCGCAGGTGCGCTGCAGCATCTCTTCTGCGCTGCGCGACTGCAGCACCACTTCGCCTTCGCTGATCAGTGCGCGGTAGAGTTTTTGCAGCCGGTCGATGCGCTCGCGCTGGCTGATGGCTTGCAGCCCGCGATCCACGCTGGCGGCGAGGTTGAGCAGCCAGTCGCGCAGGCTGTCGTCCATCTCGCAAGGGAGCCGCTCAGCCGCGTTGGCGCAGACCACGCGCAGCAGGGCGCACACCTGCCCTTGCGCATGCAGCGGGATGCAGGCGTCCAGCGTGCGGCCATCGCCCTGGAACTGCGTGCGGTTCTGGCGCCAGGCGGTGTCGAGCAGGGAGGTGTCCAGCACGTCCAGCGGCGCCGGGCCGGACTGCGCAGCAATCTCGAAATCCCCTGTGACGGGGTCGCGCTGCACGATGCTTAGCGGCGCTTGGCCGTCCAGCGCTGCGTAGGTGCGGCAGATCGCGGCATAGAGCGCCGCGGCGTTGGTCGCACTGGCGCCAAGCTGGTTGGCCTCGGCCAGCAGGGCGTTGAGCTGGGCTTGCCGCGCGGTGCGTGCGCGCGCGGTTTCGGCCCGCGTGCGCCAATCGAGCAGTTGCAGGAACTGGAGCTGCCCGCGGCGTATCGCCACGCCGAGGTAGAGCAGATAGATGCAAACCATGGCCGCCATCGCCGTGGACAAAGAGGTCTGCACCCCCATCAGGCGCAGCGCCAGCGGCACGATGACCGAGACGACGAACAGCCCGGAAGCCCAGGCGTCGAACGCCAGACCCGCCACCGCAGCCCCGCTCACCCCAGCCAAGAAGAAGGCGACGAACGACTGCTCGATGGGGGTTGCGGGAAAGAGGGCGGCAGGAATCGCGCCCCAACTCATCCCCGTGGCCCAGGACGCGGCCCGCAGCACGCGTAGCCGCAGCGAGCGCTGCACCGGACGAAGGTTTTCCGCCGACGCACCGCGCCAGATCAGCCAGACCAACAGGCGAATCGCCTGCAGGCTGATCATCACGCCACCCCAGACCGCATAAAAGCCGACGGGTGCGCCGCCGTGCAGAAGCGCCATGGCGATGAGCGCCACGGAGGCGTTGGTCACGGCAGAGACCGGCACCGTGGCGAGCAACAGCCGCACGCGTGCCGCAGCAATGGCGTGCGGTGCAGTCGTGATCTGGGCGTCGTGCGGCATGGGGGCGGGGTCAGTGCGCATCAATGCCAAGAAATGTAAACGGACATCCCCCTCAATTGAAGGGGCGAAGGCGACCTGCAGCGGGCGAATTGCCAACTATTGCCGCCGTAGGTGGCCTTTGATTCAGGCGGGGCGAACCTGCGCCGCAGCGTAAGGAGCAGTCGGGTGACTCGCTACTTGGTTGCGCCCTTGGTGCTTGGCCGAGTAAAGCGCAGCGTCGGCGGCTTGCATCCAGGCTTGCAGGTTGCTGAATGCCGGGGCGGCAGCGGCTACGCCGATACTGCTGCTCAGCCGCACATTGGGGTGATGCGGCAGCCGCAGCGTCAGCAACTCGGTGCGGATGCGCTCGGCGATCCCCAGCGCGTCGGGCTGGCCGGTGTTCTGGCACAGCACCGCAAACTCGTCGCCGCCGTAGCGACCGGCGCAGTCTTCTTCGCGGATGCAGTCGCGGATGAGTTGGCCGACTGCGCGGATGGCGTCGTCTCCGGCCGTGTGGCCGTAGGTATCGTTCACCTGCTTGAAGTGATCCACATCGATCATCAGCAGACAGGCCGGTTGCCCCACGGCCTGAAAAAGCTGCAGCGCGGCGTCGGCCTGCTGCTGCCAGTGGTCGCGGGCGAACAGACCGGTTTGCGCATCGGTGCGGCGCAGTTGTTCCAGCAGCTTGTTCTGCCGCGACACGGTGCGGATGAGCCGGTAGCTGCCGATGCTGCTCGACAGGGTGTGCACCACCAGCAGCGGCAAGGTGCAGAGAACAACCAGCAGCGAGCTTTCCAGCTGAACCGGCGGGCGCACGATCAACGCGGTGAGCACTGCCGCGCCAAACAGCCCCGGCAGCGAGATCAGCCACAGGCGGCGCATGCCGCTGCTGAGTTTGTCGAAGGTGGTGACGGTGACCAGCACCACGCTGGGCAGCAGGTTGAAATGCATCAACGCCACCCACATGCCGGCGATGGCCGAGTCGATCAGCAGGTTGTGTTTTTCAGCGCGGTAGCTGTCGGCGCTCAGCCGCGCGCGCAGCAGGGCGATCTGCGGCCACAGCAGGCAGCTTGCGATCATCAGCGCCCAGCGCCACGGGTGCGCGTGCTGTTCGATCAGCACCCCGGCTATCGCCAGCCCGCCCAGCCCCATGCCGACCACGCGCAGCGGGTAGATGCGGCGATAGGTGCTCTGTTTGAAGGCGTCTTGTCGGGAGGTGGAGTAGGGCATGGCGGCAACACGCGACAACATGCCGCATCGTTGCCGCCGAGTTTACAGCCCGAAGTAAGTCTCGCGAACCGCCTCGCTGGCTTCGAGTTCGGCCCGCGTGCCCGAGAGTCGCACCTTGCCGTGATCGATCAGATAGCCGCGGTCGGCCAGTTCCAGGAAGGCCACGTTCTGCTCGGCGATGAGCAGGGCGGTGCCCGCGCCGATGCTGGTCTTGAGCACTTCGATGACCTGCTTGACGAACACCGGTGCCAAGCCCGACGACGGCTCGTCCATCAGCAGCAGCTTGGGCTCGGAGATCAGCACCTTGGCGATGCCCAACATCTTGCGCTGCCCGCCCGACAGCGTGCCCGCCGCGTCGCGTCGCTTGGCGGCCAGATCGGGGAACAACGCGAACAACTGCTCCTTGCGTTTGCGAATCTGCGCATCGCTCAGAAAGTAGCCGCCCAGGGCGATGTTCTCGTCGATCGACAGGGTGGGAAACACGCCGAGTTCCGACATATAGGCCATGCCGCGGCGAATGCGCTGATCGGGTGCGAGGCGGTCGATGCGTTCGCCCTCGAAGGCGATCTCGCCCCGCCAGCACGGCAGCAGCCCAATGAGGGTACGCAGCAGGGTGGACTTGCCCGCGCTATTGGCGCCGAGCAGCAGCACCGTCTCGCCGGGCATCACCTCCAGATCGACGCCCCAGAGCACTTGCAGCGCGCCATAGCCGGTCTGCACATCGCGTAGCGAGAGCAGGGCGGCGGCGTTCGTCTCTGCTGCGCTCATGCTTGTCCCCCGAAGAAGGCGGCCACGACTTCCGGGTGGCGCGAAGCGGCGTCGAGCGAGCCCTCGAACAACATGCGCCCGGCCCCGAGCACGATGACACGCTGGGTGATGCTGCCGAGAAACGCCATCAGATGTTCCACCACGATGAGGGCGATGCCGCGCTGCGACAGCTTGCGCAGCAGCTCGGCAATGCCGCCCAGCTCGGCCGGGTTGAGCCCGGCGCCGATTTCATCGACCAGCAGCAGCTTCGGCCCGGTGGCCAGCGCGCGCCCCAGATCGAGCAGCTTTTGCTGGTTGACGGTGAGCGAGCCCGCCAGCTTGTCGGCCTGCTTGTCCAACTCGATGTCGTGGAGGATGGCGTTGATGTCCACCGCGCCTGCGGCATGGCCGAAGTGCGCGGCCACTTCAATGTTCTCGCGCACCGTCATATCGCGAAAAGTCTTGGGCACCTGAAAAGTGCGGTTGATGCCGAGCTGCGCCAACTTGTGCATCGGCACCTTGTGCACCGGCTTGCCGTTGAACGCAATACTGCCGCTGTCGGCGCGGTACAGGCCCGAGATGACATTGATGGTCGTGGTCTTGCCTGAACCATTGGGGCCAACCAGGCCGACGATCTCGCCCGGCGCGAGGCTGAAGCTCACGTCGTTGAGCACCACATGGCCGCCGAAGCGCTTGTTCACGCCCTGAAGCTGAAGGAGGGTTTCAGAAGACACGCACGCCCCTCCGCGTCAACAGCGACAGCACGCCGCCGGGCATGAACAACACCAGCAGCACGATGAGCCCGCCGTAGATCAACTGGAAATACTGCGGCTCTGAAATGCCGATCGCCGAATACAAGCTGTAAAGCACTCCCGCGCCGATGATGGGGCCGATGACCGTGCCCACCCCGCCAAACAACGAGAACACGATGGCGAACACCGAAATCTGCAAGGTGAACACCGCTTCGGGATAGAACACCGACAGATTCCACGCATAGGCCCCGCCGGCCAAGCCGGCCACGCCAGCCGAGATCAGCCAGGTGATGAGCCGGGCGCGCACGATGTTGATGCCGGCCATGGACGCGCTCACCGGGTCTTGCCTCATGGCGCGCAACCCCATGCCGAAGGCCGAGACGCGAAAGTAGGCGGCCAGCGCGGTGGCCAGTACCAGCACCGCCAGCATGGTGTGATAACTCGCAGTGGGCGCATACACCTGTTCGATCTTCAGCCCGTAAGGCCCGCCGGTGATGTCGGCCAGATTGGTGTTGGAAACCACGAAATACAGGATTTGCGAAGCCGCCAGGCTGGCGATGGAAAAGTAAGCGCCCGAGAGCCGCAGCAGCGGCCCGAGAATCAGCCCCATCACCACCGCAGCGAGCCCGCCTCCCAGCACGCACAGCAGCACCGGCAGGCCGCTGTGCAGCACCAGCAGCGAGGTGGCATAAGCGCCGCAGCCGAAAAAGCCCACATAACCGAAGGGCAAGTAGCCGGTAAAGCCATAGAGCAGATTCAGGCCCTGCGCGAGCACGATGAAAGTCATCAGCGTGAACAGCAGCGATTCGTTGCCGTAGACATGCGGCAGAAACAGGAACACCGCAATCAGCAAGGCCAGCACGATGAGCCCCGGTCGCCAGCGTTGTAGCAAAGAATGTTCAGACACTGCGCACCGCCTTTCCGAGCAGGCCCGTGGGGCGGATGAGCACGATCACCAGCAAGAGCACATAAGGCACGAGGTTGGACCAGGAGGAGTAGTAGGTCTGCATCAACATCGTGCCCAGCCCGAACACCAGGCCGCCGATGATGGTGCCCAGCGGGTTGCCCAGCGAGCCGATGATGACAATGGCGAACGAGGTGGTGGTAAGGCTGTCGCCCAGATCGGGCGAAACCGAGCCGAGCAGGTAGGGCAGAAACACCCCGGCGACACCGGCGAGCGCCAGCCCGGCCACGAAGGCCAGCGCCGAAACCTTGTTCACGTTGATGCCGGTCGCCAGCGCTTCTTCGCGGCTGGCCATGATGGCGCGGGTGGCGTAGCCCAGCCGGGTGCGGGTGAAATACAGCCACAGCGCCACGATGGCGGCGATGCTCACTCCGGCAGCCCACCACCAACTATCCGGAAACTCCTGCCCAAATACCCCAAGATTGCCCGAGCCCAGCGCCTCGCTGGGCAGCGAACGCTGATCGGCGCCGAAGCCCAGCCCGGTGAGTGCTTCGAGCATCTGCCCCACGCCGAAAAAAAGAATGAACGACAGCATCTCCGGGTCGCCGCTGCGCTGCAGTCGGGGCACCACGGCGTAATAGAGCGGATAGCCGATGACGATGGCGGCCACGATCACCGTCGGCACGCCCCACAGCGGGTTGAAACCGAAGTGGCGCGACACCAGCCAGGCGGCATACGCGCCCAGCACGATGAACTGCCCATGCGCCAGATTGATGATGCGCATGACGCCAAAGATCAGGTTCAGCCCGATGCCGATCAGGCTGAAATAAATGCCATACAGAATGCCGCCGATGATGGCGTATTCAAGCAGTTCCACGCGCCCTCCCTGAGCTGCTTTTGGTGGATTAGTCGAATGAAACAGCGCACAGGCCGCACCTGCCGCGCCGCTTTGTCACCCGCCTTGTCGTGCTTACGGCTTGGGCGCGGGATACACCGCCTTGCCGGTCGCCTTGTCTTGCGGATAGACCACAACCACGTCGAGCTTGCCGTCCTTGGGCTGCAGTTGTGCCACCGGGAAGGGCTGGCCGAGCTGGGCGCCGTTGGCATTGACATCGAAGGGGCCAAGCAGTGTGGTGGTCTTGCCCGACATGTCCATGACGGCCTGATGGAAGGCGAGCTGGTCGAACTTGGGCGCCATGTCGAGCATGTGCTGCACGATCAGCCCGGTGTTGTAGCCCGAGCAATCGAGGAAGTTGGGCTCTTTTTTCATGGCCGCCTTGAAGGCATCGACGAACTGCTGGGTGTTCATGCCGTAGCTCACCTTGTCGTACTTCACCAGCGGCGGAGTCGGGTAGGTGTAGGTGTAGGCCAGCGCTTTTTCACCCACGTTCTTGGTCAGCAGCGACAGCAGCTGGCCCGGAAAGATGGTGAAGGTCATGGGGAAATGCAGTCCGCTCTGGTGCAGCGCCTTGAGGAAGGCGATGTCGTTGGGCGCATAGCCGAACTCCAGCACCGCATCAGGCTGGGTGGCGGCGATGGTGTGCAGCAGGATGGTGTAGTTCGATTCGCTGGTGGGCACGCCGTGGTCATACACCGGCTTGATACCGGCCTTGGCCAGCACGTCCTTGAGGGTGGCGGCCTGAGAGGCGTCGAAATCGTTGGCGCTATAGACGATGGCCACGCGCTTGATCTTCTGCTGCACCAGATAGTTGGCCAGCGGCACCGGCCACACCGTGCTCGACGGAATGCTCACATCGGCGAGATAGTTGGTGGGCTTGGTAAAGAAGTTGGCGCCCGAGCCGGTCGGGTCGATCAGCAGCATGTGGTGCTCGGCCGCCAGCGGCACGGCCACCGAGGTGAGCACCGAGCCGAAGTCGGCCACGAGCACATCCACCTTGTCTTGCGTGATGAGCTGGTTGTAGAGCGTGGTCGCGGTGGAGGTGGAGCTTTGGTCGTCGTAGGCGACGAGCTTGACGGGAATCTTTTTGTTGAACGCCTTGACGAACACGCCGCCCTCTTTGTTGATGGCGTCGGCCCAATACTTCAGGCCTTCATACTGGCCTTGCGAGGCGACGGCGAAGGGGCCGCTGCTGGCGTAGAGCGTGCCGATCTTGATCTGCGACGGAGCCGCCGCGGCGTGGGCGGCAACGGCCGTGGCACTCAAAGCCAGACCGGCTGCGAAGTGACGCAGAATTTTTTTGGATGCGCGAATGGACATGAGAGTCTCCAGAGGATGAAACTGAACCGACGCGTGCTTGGCGCGTCTTCGAAATGTCATGATTCATTCTCGGTCTGGACTTTGCGCAAAGCGGTGAACAAGTGCGTTGATTTGAAACGGAACGTGTCTTTGGCGCCCCGGCGTTTTCTTGAGGGCGAAAAAAAGCCCAGCTGGGCCGGGCCTGGAAGGGCTGCTTGGATTATTTCGCCGCGACGAGTTTGCGGATTTTCGCCACCTCGTCTGCGCTGACGTTCGGCGCGTCGTTGCCCCAGCTGCTGCGCACATAGCTGGCGATTTCGGCCACTTGCGTGTCGTTGAGCGTGGCGCCCAGATCGGGCATGGCCATGGGCGTGGGGTTGCCTTTGGTCTCGACCGTATGTCCGCCGTGCAGCATCATGCGAATGGTGTTGATCGGGTCGGGCGTATTGACCGTGGGGTTGAGCGCCAGGGCGGGGAAGACATTGGGAATGCCCTGGCCCTGCGCCTGATGGCACATGGCGCAATGCGCCGCGTACAGCGGATCGCCGGCCCGGGCAGCAGCGGTCATCACCGGGGTTTGCGGCTGGTTGATCGCGGCATTCGGGTGGATGGGCGACAACGATTTAAGGAACACGGCAATCGCTTCCAGATCGCCGTCATTCAGGTGCTGGGTGCTGTCGTGGATTACATCGGTCATGCTGCCGACAATGGTGAAGTTGGCGGTGCGCCCGGTTTTGAGCAGTTGCACCAGTTCGGCTGGGGTCCAGCGGCCCAGACCGTCGGACTGGTCGCCGCGCAGATTGGCCGCGTACCAGTTGTCGATGCGCGCGCCAGAGAGATACAGGCTGCCATCCGCCCCGCCGGGCGCCAGAGCTTTTTCTTGCAGAAACGGGCCGCGCGGGGTATGGCAGGCGCCGCAATGCCCCAGTCCTTCAACGAGATAAGCGCCGCGGTTCCATTGCGCGGTCTGCTTGGGGTCGGGTTTGTAAACGCCGTCGCGGGCGAACATCCAGTCCCACACCGCCAGCGGCCAGCGCATGTTCAGCGGCCAGGGAATGTCTTCGGGCTTGTTGGCCTGCGCCACCGGCTGCACGCCGTGCATGAAATAGGCGTAGAGCGCGCGCATGTCCTGCGGTTCGATGCGGGCATACGAAGGGTAAGGCATGGCCGGGTAGAGGTAGCCCAGGCGCGGCGACTTGCCGTGGCGCACGGCTTCGTCGAATTGCGCGAAGGTCCAGTTGCCGATGCCGTCCTTTTTATCCGGCGTGATGTTGGGCGAGTAAACCTTGCCGATGCCCATGGGCAGATTCATCGGCAGGCCGCCGGCAAAGGGCTTGCCTTTCGGCGCGGTGTGGCAGGCGATGCAATCGCCGGCGCGGGCCAGATAGGCGCCGCGCATCACTTCGGGGTCGTTCGGGGTGGGCTGCGCGGCAAATGCAGCTTGGGCCTGCAGGCCGAGCACGCAGCCCGCAAGCAGGGTCAAAAGGGGTAAACGCATTGAGAGTCTCCTGGTTGGAATGGGGGCGGTGCGAATCGCATCTCTTTTTTCTGTTGCACTGCAGTATGGTTCAACAATCGCCTCAGTGCAAACCCGTAGCATCCGATTCCCGGTAGTTTGCACACCAACGGTTGCGGCTGTAGCAGGTGGGTACAGCGGGATGACGCAAAATTGCCGTTCTTACTCCAACGTCACAATTCCAAAAAGAGCCCGCCATGAATGATTCCCAGGTCCACGTCGTCTCGCATCCGCTGGTGCAGCACAAGCTCACGCTGGCGCGCAGCCAGGACACCACCACCGACAACTTCCGCCGACTGGTGCGCGAAATCGCCGCCATGCTGGCGTATGAAGCCACCCGCGATCTGCCCACGGAATTGGTCGAGGTGACCACGCCGGTGGCGCAGTGCCGTATGCCCATCCTCGCGGGCAAGAAGCTGTGTCTGGTGTCCATCCTGCGGGCGGGCAACGGCATGCTCGACGGCATGATTGACCTGCTGCCCAACGCCCGCGTCGGCCACATCGGCCTGTACCGCGACCCGGCCACGCTGGAGCCGGTGGAGTATTACTTCAAGGTTCCCGAAGACATGGCCGAACGCCTGGTGATCGTGGTTGATCCCATGCTCGCCACCGGCAACTCGGCCGCCGCCGCGCTCACCCATCTCAAGCGCGCCGGAGCGACCTCGCTCAAGCTGGTGAACCTGCTGGCCGCGCCCGAAGGGGTGCGCACCGTGCGCACCGCCCACCCGGACGTGCCCATCACCCTGGCCGCCATCGACGAGCGGCTCAACGATCACGGCTACATCGTGCCGGGTCTGGGCGACGCGGGCGACCGCATTTTCGGCACCAAGTAAAAACCGGGGCAGCGGTCGGCATACGCCGGAGCTCAAGCCCGATCCCACCCACTCTCAATCCAAGGCGGAGCGCAATATGGCCGATGGCTACTTTCCTAAATGGCAACTCAAGACCAGCGGGGTGATCGCCCCGGATGAACGCCTGCCCGGGCCGCAGACCCTGGTGATGGGGCTGCAGCATGTGGTGGCCATGTTCGGCTCGACGGTGTTCGCGCCGCTGCTCATGGGTTTCAGTCCCAATATCGCCATTTTGATGAGCGGCATCGGCACGCTGATTTTCTTTCTGGTCGTCGGCGGCCGGGTGCCGAGTTATCTCGGCTCGTCGTTCTCGTTCATCGGCGTGGTCATTGCGGCCAGTGGCTATTCCGGTAGCGGGGCGAACCCGAATATCGGTGTTGCGCTGGGCGGCATCATCGCCTGCGGCGTGGTGTATGCGGTGATCGGCCTCATCGTCATGGGCGTGGGGGTGAAATGGATCGAGCGGCTCATGCCGCCGGTGGTGACCGGCTCGGTGGTCGCGGTGATCGGGCTGAATCTGGCGCCCATCGCCATCAAGAGTCACGGCGCGAGCAACTTCGACGACTGGATGGCGCTGATCTCCTTCGTCAGCATCGGCCTGGTGGCGGTTTACACCCGCGGCATGGTGCAGCGGCTGCTCATTCTGGTGGGTTTGTTGATCGCCAGCGTGATTTACGCCGTGCTCACCAATGGCCTGGGACTGGGCACGCCGATGGATTTCTCCGGCTTGGTCAACGCCGCCTGGTTCGGCATGCCGACGTTCGCGACGCCCGAGTTTCAGCCCAAGGCGATGACGCTGATCGTGCCCGTCGTGGTCATTCTGGTGGCGGAAAATCTCGGCCACGTCAAGGCCGTCACCGCCATGACCGGCCGCAATCTCGATCGCTACATGGGCCGCGCCTTTCTCGGCGACGGTCTCGCCACGATTGTTTCGGGCTCGGCCGGGGGCACGGGGGTGACCACCTATGCCGAGAACATCGGCGTGATGGCCGCGACCAAGATCTACTCCACGTTGATTTTCGCCACCGCCGCGGTGATTGCCATTGTGTTTGGCTTCAGCCCCAAATTCGGCGCGCTCATTCACCTCATTCCGCCGCCGGTGCTGCGCGGCGTGGCCATTGTCATTTTTGGCTTGATCGCGGTTTCCGGCGCGCGCATCTGGGTGGACAACAAGGTGGACTTCTCCGACAGCCGCAACCTCATCATCGTGGCCATCACCCTCATGCTGGGCACGGCAGACTTCACCCTCAAGTTCGGCGACTTCGCACTGGGCGGCATCGGCACGGCGACCTTCGGCGCCATCCTGCTCTACGCCTTGCTGGGCCGCGGGCAGCCGAAAAACGATGAGCAGGACAAACTGATGGACGCGCTTGAATGAATTGTTGCCACTTTGACATCCATTGACCCGCAGGGCGCTGGCGCTGCGGTGCAATAGAGGTCTTTGAACAACCCGGAGGCATCCGCATGGATATTCAGACCATCGATCAGCAGTATCAGCAATTGCAGAGCGAGGCGCAGCAGGTCGGGCAGCAGTTGCAGGCGCTGGCCGCCAAGCTGCAGACGGCGGCCCAGGGCGGCAACCAGGACGCGCGCGAATGGTTGCTCGATCTGCGCGAAGTCGCGCTGGGCGTGCAGGCCGAGCAGCAACAGATGGGGCAAGTGCTGCAGGCCATCCACGGCATGTGGCAAAACCAGGCGCAGCAGATGCAGGCGATGCCGGCCGCTATGCAGCCGGGCTATATGCCTCAGGGCATGATGGCGCAGAACGCGGCCATGCCCATGCAGCAGCAGGGCGGCGGCATCATGGGCGCGCTTGACGGTTTTCTCAACTCCGGCTTTGGGCGCGCGATGGAAATGGGCGCGGGTATGGGGCTGGGCGACGATCTGATCAACAAGATTTTCTGAGCGACCCAAACAGAACGCTCAAACCAGCCCGTCGAACAGCAGCACGTCCACCAGGTCGCCAGCCTTTGCGGTGCTCTGCTCATGGTGCAGCACGATCAGACCGTGCGCTTGCGACATGGAGCTGAGCACGCCCGATCCCTGATTGCCGATGGCGCTCACCTGCCAGCGACCATCGGGCAAAGGGGTGAGCAGGCCGCGCTGGTATTCGGTGCGGCCGGGTTTTTTGCGCAGGGTTTGCGCGCTGACGGCGCGCAGCATCGGCTGCGGCTGCGGGCTGGCGCCCATGCAGTGCAGCAGCGCTGGGCGGACGAAGGCGTAGAACGTCACCATCACCGCCACCGGATTGCCCGGCAAGCCGAACAGCCAGGCGCTGTGCGCACCCGCGCGCAACTGGCCGAAAGCCAGCGGACGGCCCGGCCGCATGGCGATGCGCCAGAACACCACTTCGCCCATATTCGCCAGGATGCTGCGCAGGTAGTCGGCCTCACCCACGCTCACGCCGCCCGAGGTGATGACCACATCGGCGCATTCGGTCGCGGTGCGCAGCGCGGCTTCCACTGCCTGCGGATTGTCGGCCACCACGCCGAGGTCGATGACTTCGCAGCCCAGACGTTCCAGCATGCCCCACAGGGTGTAGCGATTGCTGTCGTACACGCAGCCGGGATCGAGCGGCTGGCCGACCGAGCGCAGCTCGTCTCCGCTGGAGAAGAAGGCCACGCGCAGCTTGCGGCGCACCGAGACTTCGGCCATGCCCAGCGAGGCCATCAGGCCCAGATCGGCCGGGCGCAGCAGCTTGCCTGCGGGCAGGGCCGCCTTGCCGCGCGCCAGGTCTTCGCCTCGCAGGCGGCGGTTGTCGCCGGGCCGCACCAGGCCGGGCGGGAAAATGACCTGATCGCCTTCGACGCGGCAAAACTCCTGCGGCACCACGGTGTCGCAGCCCGCGGGCATCACCGCGCCGGTCATGATGCGCACGGCGCTGCCCGCGGGCGCTTCGCCGCTGAAGGCATGACCGGCGAGCCCGCGTCCGGCGATCGAAAGCACGGTGTCGCCTTGCGCTGCGAGATCGGCGCCGCGCAGGGCGTAGCCGTCCATCGCCGAGTTGTCGTGGGCGGGCACGTCGATGGGCGAAATGATGTCCTGCGCCAGCACCCGGCCGAGTGCCGCGCGCACCGCCAGGCGCTCGTTGGCCTGTACCGGCTGCATGCTGGCCTGAATGACCGCCAGCGCCGCGTCCACCCGAAGGGCGTTGGGGTCATAGCCGCTGACGCAGGAGATGATGTGCTGCAGATCGAATGAAGGGGTCATGGTGAAACGTCGGCGTCCAGCCGCTGCAGGTCGTCCGGGGTGTTGATGTTTTCGAAGGCGTGGGTGTCGTCGAAATCGACGATGGCCGTGGGGTGCTGCGCGGTCCAATGCTCGATCTTGCGCCCGCCGGATTGAAGGAAGGCTCCCAGATCGTCGCGCAGACTGGCCTCCATCAGGCAGAACACGGGCTGCAGCCGTCCTCCCGCGCGGGGCAGCGCGATGCGCGCAGAAGACTCCATCAGCGCGGCGCCCAGACGCGCGGCCAGATCGGTGGGCAACAGCGGCGAATCGCAGGGGGCGGTGAGCAGATACGGCGTGACACACGCTTGCAGTCCGGCAAGAAAGCCGGCCAGCGGCCCCGAAAACTCGTCCGGCGCGGCATCGGTCAACACCGGCAGGCCCCAGCCGCGATAGACCTCGACGTGGCGGTTCGCATTGAGCAACACCGTGCCCACCTGGGGCCTGAGCCGCTGCAACACTTGCCGTGCCAGCGGCTGGCCGCGCCAGGGCTGAAGGCCTTTGTCCACCCCGCCCATGCGGCTGCCGCGGCCCCCGGCGAGAATCAGGCCGGTGATGTCGGCGACAGCGATGGCGTGAGACATCTCAAAACCTCTCGCGCTCGCCCAGTTCGCGCACCTGTTGTGTGGCGTGAGAGGCATCGGCCCAGCGCACCGGGCCTTTCATGATGGACACCACCAGGCAGCCTATGCCCACGGTGAACACCAGCGTGGCGTCGAACAGGCTCATACCGATGCAAAAAATATCGATCAGATCGCGGGTGGGCTGCGGGTCGCCGTTCACCAGACCGGGCTGATAGCCGGTCTTGATCCACGCGCCAATGATCCAGGGCAGACTCACGCCGATGACGTAGGCCGGAATCAGCCAGCGGGTGAGCACCCGCTCAAGGCCGGGTGCGCCGAGCGGGGTGCGGGGAGGAGTGACGGGGCTTGCAGACATGCCCCGGATGCTACAGCCGCGCGCCGCCGGGCGTGTGATGCTGATGCTCGAAACGCTGCTGGCAGGCGGTGCAACGCAGCACGGTGGGCTCGGCCAGCAGGCGGGCGGGCTCGATGTCCGCGCCGCAGTCGATGCAGATGCCGAAGTCGGGCGTATCCAGACGCTGTAGCGCGCTGTCGATGGCGGCAAGCTCGGTGGCGTCGCGCGCGGTCGAGGCGATTTCCACCGCGTCCATTGATTCGACGACAGCCTCATCGTCGGTTTCGCCGCGGTGGCTGCGCACCGCCAGCGTGCCCTCGTCGCTGATGGACTCGTCCCTAAGGTCGGCCAGCATCTGGACGCGGCGTTGCTGCAGTTTGTCGCGCAGGGTGTTGCGCAGGTCAGTGGCGAGGCTCATGTCGTTCTCCTTGTTGTGCTGATGCAGCAGATGATGCGCCCATTGTGGAAGGTCTGAGCGGGCACCGGCTTGCGTTGGCGCAACACATCACTCACTGTGCATGAATTGCCGCAGACGGAAACCGAGCAGTCGCAGCGTAGCGAAATACAGCACGGCGGCCACGGCCAGCAGGCCCAGCCCCATGCCCAGCCGCAGCAGGTCGCCATGCGCCCGGTTCCACGGCAGGGAGATGGCGCCCCACAACATCACCCCGCCCAGCGGCAGTTGTGCCAGAGCCACCTTGAGCGCATACCGCCCCCAGCCCGGTTGCGGCTGAAACATGCCGCGTCGGCGCAGCCCGCGAAACAGCAGGCTGGCATTGAGCAGCGCGCCCACGGAGATGGCCAGCGCTAGTCCAGCGTGCCCCAGCCACGGCACGAACAGCAGATTCATCAGCTGGGTGCACACCAGCACCACCAGGGCGATTTTCACCGGGGTGCGCAAGTCTTGCCGGGCGTAGAAGCCGGGGGCGAGAATCTTGACGCCGATCAACGCGATCAGGCCGATGCCATAAGCCCGCAGTGCGCTGGTGGTTGCCATCACATCCGCATGGTCGAAGCGGCCGTAGTTGTAAAGCATCGATACCAGCGGCTGGGCGAAGATCAGCAGCGCGATGGCGCTGGGCAGCGCCAGCACCAGGGTGAGGCGCAGCCCCCAGTCGAGCAGGGTGCTGTACTTGGCCACGTCTTGCGTAGCGCTGGCGCGCGACAGGCTGGGCAACAGCACCGAGCCCAGCGCCACGCCGAGAATGGCGGTGGGGAATTCCATCAGCCGGTCTGCATACGCCAGCCAGGAGACGCTGCCCGCATGCAGGTGCGACGCGATCTGCGTGTTGATGACAATGGACACCTGCGCCACCGAAACCGACAGGCTCGCGGGCAGCATCTGCTTGACCACGCGGTGCACGCCCTCAGAGCGCCAGGCCTTGAGAAAGCTCAGCCGAAAGCGTGGCACCACGGCGTACTTGCGCAGCGCCGGCCATTGCACCGCCAACTGCGCCACCCCGCCGATCATCACCCCGATCGCCAGGGCGAAAATGGGCGGATGCACCAGTTTGTGAAACGCCACCGCGGCGCCGATGATGGCCAGGTTGAGCAGCGCCGGGGTGACCGCGGGCACCGCGAAGTGCTTCCAGGTATTGAGAATGCCTGCGCTGAGCGCCACCAGTGAAATCAGCCCCGCGTAGGGAAACATCAGCCGTGTCATCCAGACGGCCGCGTCAAACGCTTCGGGATGCAGGCCGGACGCTGTGAGCCACACCAGCACGGGCGCGAGTAGCACGCCGACAAGGCTGATCGCCGCGAGTATCCACAACAGCGCGGTGGACACCTGATCGATCAGCTCCTGCGTTTGTTCTTCCGTCTGGGTCTGCCGCGTCTGCGACAACAGCGGCACGAAGGCCTGCGAAAACGCGCCCTCGGCAAACATGCGGCGCAGCAGATTGGGCAGGCGAAACGCCACGTTGAACGCATCGGTCCAGGCGCTGGCGCCGAAATAAGTCGCCACCATGATTTCCCGCACCAGGCCGGTGATGCGCGAGGTCAGGGTGAGAAGCGAGATGGTGGAGGCGGCCTTGAGCAGATTCACCGGGCAGCATTATAGGAATGTGCAGGCCTCGGCCTCGAAAGAGGCTGGCGCCCCGCCATTTTTTGTCTATAATGGCCGGTTTCCCGAGCAGGCAATACAGAAGGATTTCAACTATGGCAACCAAAGCCGCAGCCAAAAAGAAGAGCGTTCGCACCCCGTCGGGTCGCAAACGCGCGCGTCAATCCGTCAAGGCCAACGCCGCCAACACCGCGCTGCGTTCGCGTTTTCGCACGGCTGTGAAGTCGGTTCGCAAGGCCATCGCCGCTGGCGATCACGCCAAGGCGATGGAAGTGTTCAAGGCCAACGCCCCGGTGCTGGACTCGATCGCCGACAAAAAGATTTTCCACAAGAACACCGCAGCGCGTCACAAGAGCCGCCTGAACGCGGCGATCAAGGCGCTGGCCTCCTCTGCCGCTACCGGCGCCGCGGCCTGATTTGCCTTGCCTGCTCTGGTCGGCCCTGGCTAAGTTCACGAGGTTGACCACAAAAAAGCCCGCAACTGCGGGCTTTTTTATTTGCGCCTATGTCTTCAAGTCAGCGCGGGGGCGGGAAGTTCTCAAGCGGTTTGAAACACGCGCTGCAGCGTTTCGCGCGCCGTTTGCAGGTCTTCTACCTCGGCATCCATTTCAGCGTCAATTGCGGCGGCTTGCGTCAGGCAGGCTTCAACCACATCGAGCTGGTTGTCGCGGGCGAAGTTGAGCAGGAAATCAAACGCCATGGGCTCGATATCACGCAGCGACTCGCTCACCACCAAGCAACGCACGCCGTCCACCAAGGTGGGCACGCAATAGGGCGAGTAACCGAGGTGGGCTTCTTTGCGGCACAGACCGACGGGACGAAAGCGGGCCATCAGGCCTGCCAGGCGTTCTGCCCAGTCGCTCGGGCGGAAGGTGCGTCCCTCGGTGGTGACGCCGCGAATGAAAATTTCTCTGGGTTTGACCAGTTCTAGGGAGTGTGGAAAGGCGCTCATGGCTGTGAATCCTTGAAGAGGCAGTTTTGCTGCGGTGCCGCAATTATGCTGCAATGCAGTATTACCGGGTAAACCCGAACGGTGATTCTGTGTTGCAGTTGCAACAAATGCTCCGGGCTGCCTGAGTTCAGCTGTCATGCGCCGCTCTCTATAATTTCACTTTGCCCCCGGAGGCGCAGTGCTTTTTTATGCCTTGCCCGCCGGGTTTGCTTTTTTTTGCAAAGGACAAATGACCATGCCCTCTCATGTGATGAACACCTACGCGCGGCTGCCCATTGCCCTGGCGCATGGCGAGGGGGCGTGGGTGTGGGATACGCAGGGCAATCGCTATCTGGACGCGCTGTCGGGCATCGCGGTCAACACGCTGGGCCATGCGCATCCGAGGCTGGTCGCCGCACTGACCGATCAGGTGGGCAAGCTGATCCACACGTCCAATCTGTATCAGATTCCCCTGCAGGAGCAGTTGGCCGACCGTTTATGCGCCTTGGGCGGCATGGACACGGCGTTTTTCTGCAACTCGGGGCTGGAAGCCAACGAAGCGGCGATCAAGCTGGCGCGCTTGCACGGTCATAACAAAGGGATCGACCGCCCGGAAATCGTGGTGTTCGAGCGGGCGTTTCATGGGCGCTCGCTGGCCACGCTCTCGGCCACAGGCAATCCCAAGGTGCAAAAAGGCTTCGAGCCGCTGGTCGAAGGTTTCGTGCGCGTGCCGCTGAACGACGCCTCGGCCTTGCAAAGCGTGGCCGAGACGCACCCCAATGTCGTGGCGGTATTCATCGAGGCGATTCAGGGCGAAGGCGGCATTCAACCGGCGCACGCTGATTTCTTGCGCGCTGCGCGCACGCTATGCGATCGTCACGGTTGGTTGCTGATGATCGACGAAGTGCAATGCGGCACGGGGCGGACCGGCAAATGGTTCGCCCATCAGTGGGCCGGGGTGAGCCCCGACGTGATCGCCATGGCCAAGGGGCTGGCTTCGGGCGTGCCCATCGGCGCCATTCTGGCGCGCGGGGCGGCCGCGACCACTTTCGGCCCCGGACAGCATGGCACCACGTTTGGCGGCAATCCGCTGGCCTGCCGTGCCGCGCTGGAAACCCTCGCCGTGATCGAAGACGATGGCCTTTTGGCCAACGCGCAGGCGCGCGGTGAGCAGATTCAGCATGCGCTGCGTCATGCGTTTGCCGGCCACGCTGGCGTGGTGGAGGTGCGTGGTCAGGGCTTGATGATCGGCATCGAGCTCGACCGGCCGGCCGGTGCGCTGGTGGGGCGGATGCTGGAGCGCGGGGTGTTGCTCAACGTCACGCAGGAGCGGGTTATCCGCCTGTTGCCACCGCTGATCTTCACCCAGGAGCAAGCCGACGCGCTGGTGCAGGCGCTGGTTCCCGCGGTGCTTGATTTTTTGCAGGACGCGCCCGCGAAATAAGACACACAAAAGACATCCAAGGAGGCTGTGATGAAAACCACGCTGCGGCACTATCTGCAATTTTCCGACCTGAACCGCGAGGAGTACGACTACGTTTTCGCGCGCGCCGCGCTGATCAAGGCCAAGTTCAAACGCTACGAGCCGCACCAGCCCCTGGTCGATCGCACCCTGGCGATGATTTTCGAGAAACACTCCACCCGCACCCGGTTGAGCTTCGAGGCCGGCATGCACCAGCTCGGCGGCGCGGCCATCTACATCAATACCCGCGATAGTCAGTTGGGCCGTGGTGAGCCCATCGAAGATGCGGCGCAGGTGTTTTCTCGCATGGTCGATCTGGTGATGATTCGCACCTATGGTCAGGAGATCGTCGAGCGTTTCGCCGCGTATTCGCGCGTGCCGGTGATCAACGGCCTGACCAACGAGTTTCATCCCTGCCAGATCCTCGCCGATGTCATGACCTATATCGAGCATCGCGGCCCGATCCAGGGCAAGACCGTGGCCTGGATCGGTGATGCCAACAATATGTTCTACACCTGGCTGCAGGCGGCGGAGGTGCTCGGTTTCACCCTGCACTTCGCTGGGCCGAAAGGCTATGGCGTCGAAAAGAACCGCCCGGGCTACCCCCTGAGCGCGGCGCAGATCGCGCACCTGCGCGAGTTCGACGATCCGCGGCAAGCCTGCGAGGGTGCGCACCTCATCACTACCGATGTGTGGACGAGCATGGGCTATGAGGCGGAAAAACTGGCGCGTGAGCAGGCGTTCA
Source organism: Thiomonas sp. UBA7699 (assembly GCF_002482605.1). NCBI lineage: Bacteria > Pseudomonadati > Pseudomonadota > Betaproteobacteria > Burkholderiales > Thiomonas > Thiomonas sp. UBA7699. Next base: position 54,586 of record NZ_DLGH01000016.1, read on the forward strand.
AGGGCTTCATGGTGGATGGCGAGATGATGGCCCGCGCCCATCCCGATGCGCTGTTCATGCACTGCCTACCGGCGCACCGCGGCGAGGAAGTGGCGGCCGAAGTCATCGACGGGCCGCAGAGCGTGGTGTGGGACGAGGCGGAAAATCGCCTGCACGGCCAGAAGGCGCTGATGGAATTCCTGCTGCTGGGGCGCCTGGACTGACACTGTTCTCCTAGGCGAGGTCGGGTGGCCGTAACGCCCGCCCTAAGTCGCATTTAAGTCGGCCTGAGCAAAATCTTGTTGCGGTGCATCGTCAGGCGATGCATCGTTCGGGAGTTCAGGCATGGCGTTCACACAACAAAATTCTTCTGCGCCGCAGCACGGCCATGGCGTTCCTCACGTCAGGCTGCCGCTTGTTCAGGCCGACGCCGAGAAGACTGGGCCGCCCGGTATGGCCGATCAGGCCGCGATGCGGGCGCTGCGTTGGCTGCGCCTCGTGTTCGGGGTGTGCTTCGCCATCAACCTCGGGCTGCACTTGCACCCGCAATATGCCGCACAGTTCGCGCGTCAGGCCGCTGATGCGGCCGCTCAGCCGCACTGGCTTGCCGTGTGGGATGGTGCGGTTTGGCGCGTTTTGTCTGCTTCCGGGGTGAGCAAGGGCCTGGCGCTGCTGTTTGGTGTCGAGGCCCTGCTCACCGTTGGGCTGTTGACGGGCTGGGGATTTCCGGCAATGGGATGGCGGGGGCTGGCCTACGAACTGCTGGTGTGGAGCGCGCTCGGCGGCGGCGCTGGCACGGTGGCTCTGGTCTATGCGCTGGGTTTTGCGCTATTGCTGTTGCTGCGGGCATGGCAGGGTTCGGCGTGGTCTGACGCGGCGCTGTGCAGGCCCGGTCTGTCGCAGGTGCGCTGGGCCTTCTGGCTGGTCGGACTGCTTTGGATTGCGATCGTCTGGACGGCCTGGCAGCCGGGCCTCGGGCTGCGCCTGTCGGACGCTTTGATTCAGGCGCAGGCCCACGCGCCAAACGGGCAGGCGGAGTGGATTGCGGCCTGGGCCGGTCTCGCACAAGCGCTCGGCATGGGTGCGTTCGCCGTGCTGATCGCGCTGGTCGACACCTTGATCGCTGCGGGTTTGCTGCTGGCGCCGTGGCTGCCGCGCCGGTCGCGCTGCTGGCTGCTGTGGAGCGGGCTGATTTTCAGCCTGCTGGCCTGGAGCCTGAGCGGGGCGCTGGGTATTTTTCCCCGCAGTCAGGCAGACACGCTCGGTGCCGCGGCGATAGGGGCGTGGCTTTTCGGGCTTCTTTTGGCGGCGCACCCTTGGCTCGACGCGGCGCCTACTGGGGTTGCGACTGCGCCGCCTGAAATGCGCCGGGATGGCGATGCGGCCTGATCAGAACGAGGACGAATCCGGGCGGCTGTGGCCGCATTTCCAGCATTGAGCGAATTGCGGACCGTGACGTTCGCCGCAGTCGGGGCAGGTCCACGGCGCGCCGCGCAGGGGGGTGCGCAATTCCTGCAGCAACTGTTTGGCGCGCGCCAGATCGCCGTCGTCGAGCACCCAGACCGCTGGGTTGCATTGATCGGGCGGAATCTCGCCCGCGATGCTGGTGAGGTAGCGCGAGAACACTTCGGCGCGCAGGCCTGCGGCGTTGAGCGCATCGGCCCAAAGCGTGGCGATGACCAGATTGGGCGCGATGTCCACCCGCTTCATCGCGGTGCAGCCGAGGTGAGTTCAGCATAGAGCGTGCGGTAGAGCGCCAGCCGCGACGCAGAGATGGCTTGCGGGTCGGTGGTGAACACGCAGCCCGGTTCGTCGCGATGGGTGCAGTTCTGAAACCGGCACTGCCCGTTGCGCGCGCGGATTTCTGGAAAGCCGTGCTGCAGCTGCGACACCGAGAGATGATGCAGACCGAAGGATTGAAAGCCCGGCGAATCCATCAGCACGCTTCCCGGCGGAAAGCCGGGTAGGTCGTATAGCCGTGTCGCGGTCGTGGTGTGCTTGCCGGCTGACAATGCCTCGGAAATTTCCCGCGTAGGCGCCTGCGCCTGCGGCGCCAGCAGATTCGTCAGGCTGGACTTGCCCACGCCGGAGGCGCCCAGCAGCAGCGTGGTCTGGCCGCTGAGCAAGGGGGTCAGCGCAGCCAGCGCGGCTTGCGGCTCGGTGCGCACCGAGAGTTCGAGCACTTCATAGCCCAAATCGCGATACAGCCGCATTTCGGCCCGCGCGGCGTCGGCTTGCGGCAGGTCGCATTTGTTCAGCAGCAGGGTTGCGGGAATGTCGGCCGCGTCTGCCGCGATGAGCGCGCGGCCGATCAGGCCGTGCTGGATGCCGGGATAGGTGGCGGTGACCAGCATCACGCGGTCGAGGTTGGCGGCAAACATCTTGCTGCGCCAGAGATCTTCGCGCCACAGCGCATTACGGCGCGCATGCACCTGTTCGATGGCCAGCGGCGCATCACCCGGTGCGAGGGTGACACGGTCGCCGCAGACCACCTCGGCGCGCTTGCCGCGGGGCACGCAGGCGAGCACCGTGCCATCGTCAAGCTGCGCCAGATAGTGCCGCCCAAATGCGCCGACGATGCGTGCGGTCAAACCCTTGGCGGTGGACGGTGCGGGTTTTGTGCTGCGCTTGCCCTTGGGGCGTTGGGGGTTGTGGCGCTCCAGGTCGTCCATGCCAGCCGCTTAGCGCGTGGCGCCCTGGGCATAGACCGCGTCTGCCTTGGCCGCGCAGACGAAGTCGTTGCGGGTGATGCCGCCGGCCGAATGGGTGTTGAACGCCACACTGCAGCGGTTGTATTGCACCAGCAAGTCGGGGTGATGGTCTTCGCGGTGAACCATCCAAGCCAGTGCGTTGACGAAGGCCAAGTTCTGGTAATAGTTGCCGAAGACGTAAGTCTTGCGGATGCTGCCGTCTTCAAACCGCCAGCCGTCCAGCAGTTGCAGGTAGGGCGTCATGGCCGCGGTGTCCAGGCGCTGGCTGGCGTCTAGCGGCATGCAGTGACTGTCGAGCAAATCCTGGAGTGTCATGGCTGTTCAGGCTGTCGCCGGAGTGTGGGCCGAAGAAGGCGCGATGGATGAGGGCAATGCGCCCAGCCGTTCCAGTCGCTGCAGGGCTGGCGGGTGGCTGTAATAAAAGCGCACATAAACGGGGTCGGGCGTTAGCGTGCTGGCATTGTCGCGGTAGAGGGTGACGAGGGCTTCGCCTAGCGCGCGGGCGTCGCTGTGCTGGGCCGCGTAGGCGTCGGCCTCGAATTCATGTTTGCGCGAAGTGGCCGCACCCAGTGGGCTGAAAAACACCGCAAACACCGGCAGCGCCAGACTGAACAGAATGAGCGCGAGTGCATGGTTGGGGGCGAACAGATTGGGCATGACGCCCAGGCCGACGTAGAACCACACTTGGTTCGACAGCCAGCCCAGCAGCGCAAAGCCCGCCAGACTGACCCCGAACATCACCACCATGCGCTTGAGAATGTGGCGCCGCTTGTAGTGCCCGACCTCGTGCGCCAGCACGCCTTCGATCTGCACCGGGCTGAGCTGGCCGAGCAGGGTGTCGAACAGCACCACGCGCCGCGCCGCGCCCATGCCGGTGAAGTAGGCGTTGGCGTGCGCGCTGCGGCGCGAACCGTCCATGACGAACAGGCCGGACAGCGCAAAGTCACAACGCTGCATGAGCGCCTGCGCGCGGGTTTTCACCTCGCCGTCGGGCAGCGGCTGAAACTTGTTGAACAACGGGGCGATCACTAGCGGATACGCCACCATCATCAGCAGGCTGAAAGCCGTAAGCCCCGCCCAGGCCCACAGCCACCACCAACCCCCGGCCACCTGCATGATCCAGAGCACCAGCAGGGCCAGCGGCAGCATGAGTACCGCGCCGACCAGCGCGTTTTTGAGCAGATCGACCACGAACATGCGCGGGGTGAGCCGGTTGAAACCGAAGCGCGATTCCAGCCCGAAAGTACGCGCCACTTCCCAGGGCAGATCGAGCAGCGAACCGATCACGGCGAAGGCCACCAGCAGCGCAAGCTGGCCTCCCAAAGCGGTGCCGAAAGTGGCGCTCACCCAGCCGTTGAGCAATTGCAGCCCGCCTTCGAGTGTCCACACCAGCACGATCATGGCGGAAAACAGTGTCGTCCACAGACCAAAGCGCAGTTTCGCCACGGTGTAGTCAGCGGCTTTCTGGTGGGCTTCGAGCGAAATGCTGGCGCGGAATGGCGCGGGGACGGCATCACGGTGCGCGAGCACATGGCGCTGCTGCCGCTGGGCCAGCCAGAGCTTCAGCGCCGTGCCGCCTATCAGCGCGGCGGCGAACAGCGCGCTCCAGGCGAGGGCAAGATGTTGCGGGCTCATGCGAAAATCCTTGTCAGTCTTCGGTTCAGTCAGATTATCCCACCCGGCCTGTCCTCGCGACCCGCCGCCGCCATTCCCCTACTTGAATGCATTTCATGTCCGATTCCGCCACGTCCGCCGCTTCCATCCTCGCCTGTCACGACGATAACCTCATCTGGGTCGACATGGAGATGACGGGGCTGAATCCCGACACCGATCGCATCATCGAAGTGGCCGTGGTCGTCACCGACCCGCAGCTCACCGTGCGTGTGGAAGGGCCGGTGCTGGCCATCCATCAAAGCGACGCGGTGCTGTCCGGCATGGACGCCTGGAACCAGAACACCCACGGCAAATCCGGCCTCACCGACCGGGTGCGCGCCAGCACCGTGGACGAAGCGCAGGCCAGCAAGGCGATCATCGCCTTCCTCAAAAAATACGTGCCCGCTGGCAAGTCGCCGATGTGCGGCAACACCATTTGCCAGGATCGCCGTTTCATGGCCCGGGGCATGCCCGAGCTGGAGACCTATTTCCACTACCGCAACCTCGACGTGAGCACCCTCAAGGAACTGGCGCGGCGCTGGCGCCCCGAGCTGGTGAGCGCCTTCAAAAAGCAGCAGGCCCACACCGCGCTGGCCGACATTCAGGAATCCATCGACGAGTTGCGCCACTACCGCGAGCACTTCCTGCGCGTGCCGGTGGCGGGTATCGATCCGGAAGTGGCGGGGTGAATCAAGCCGCTTGCTTTTGCAGTAGCCGCACGTGCATCGGGCGGGTGAAGTGCGCGCCGTCGGCGCCGCAATGCGGATCAAACGCAGCTTTCACGGACTGGCGCAGGCCTTCGGTGATCTGATGATCGGCGAAGCTGGGGTAGAGCATGCGCTGCTCGAAAGACTCCCAGTTGGGGAAGTGCGCGGGCATGTCGAAGCGGCGCTCGGCGGTCTGCTGCCATTGCCCGGTTGACAGGGCCCGGTCGAGCGCGGCCTGCGCTGCGGCGCGCACCGGGCCTTCGTCGTTGTAGAGCTTGACGATGTCGTTGAGCGCGCCTTCATAAACCGGCTCCGAGGCGTAGAGCCAGCCGCCCGGACGCAGCACGCGCCAGGTTTCCGCCAGTGCGGTCTGCATGGCGCCCTGCGGAATGTGGTGCAGCGACTTGAGCATGAGCGCCAAATCGAAGCCGCCGTCCGCGGCCGGTATGGCCGTGGCGCTGTCTCGCACGAAGCGCAGCCGCGGTGCAAGCATTTCGGGCAGACGCGCCAGATTCTTGGCGTGCTGCACCGCATCGACTTCCAGCGCCAGCGCTTCGCAGGCCGGGCAGCGCTGCAGCAGCTCGGTGAGCAGCCGGGCACTACCGCAACCCAGTTCGATGACCTTCAGGCCGTTACCCAGCGGGACCAGTTCGGTCAGGACGTCGAGTTCGTTGTGGATCATGGGGTGGCCTTGTGGGTGAGCAAGGCCGCGATTTTAGAGACGGAGCGCGGCGCTTTCAGCCCGGGAGATCGTCCTCGTAAAACTCCAGTTCGCCTCGCACCCCTGCCGCACGGTCGGTTTCGATTTTGCGCAACTCAACCCGGCGGATCTTGCCTGAGATGGTCTTGGGCAGGTCGAAGAACTCGATGCGGCGGATCCGCTTGTAGGGCGCGGCGCGTTCGCGCACGAACAGCAGAATGTCCCGGGCCAGTTCGGCGCTGGGCGTAAAGCCGACGCGGCATGACACGAAGGCCTTGGGGATGGTCAGGCGCAGCGCATCAGGGCAGGGCACCACGGCGGCCTCGGCCACGGCGGGGTGTTCGATCAGCAGGCTTTCCAGCTCGAACGGGCTGATGCGGTAGTCGGAGGACTTGAACACGTCGTCGGTGCGGCCGACGAAGGTGTAATAGCCGTCGGCGTCGCGTTGCGCCACGTCGCCGGTGTGGTAGAGGCCGTCGTGCAGCACCTGCGCGGTTTTCTCAGCATCGCCCGCATATTCGACCAGCAGACCGGTGGGGCGCGGCTCGGTCTCGACGCAGACTTCGCCTTCTTCCGCTGAGTTGCCGTCCACATCGACCAGGCGGATGCGGTAGCCCGGCATGGGGCGGCCCATGGCGCCGGGTTTGAGCGGCTGGCCGGGGCTGTTGCCGATGAGCGCACAGGTTTCCGTCTGGCCGTAGCCGTCGCGGATGGTGATGCCCCAGGCGGCGCGCACCCGCTCGATCACTTCCGGGTTGAGCGGCTCACCAGCGCCCACCAGTTCGCGCAGTTTGACCGGATAGTGCTTCAGGTCTTCCTGAATGAGCATGCGCCACACCGTGGGCGGCGCGCACAGGGTGGTGACGCCGCAGCGCGACAGGGTTTGCAGCGTGGCCGCGGCGTTGAAGCGGCTTTGGTTGAAGGCGAAGATCGCCGCGCCGGCGTTCCAGGGGGCGAAAAAACTGCTCCACGCGTGCTTGGCCCAACCGGGGGAACTGATGTTCCAGTGCACATCGCCGGGCTGCAGGCCGATCCAATACATCGTGGCCAGCGTACCCACGGGGTAGCTTTGATGGGTGTGCAGCACCAGCTTGGGCTTGGAGGTGGTGCCGGAGGTGAAGTAGAGCAGCAGCGGATCGGTGGCGCGGGTGTCGGCCTCGGGCGCGAAGTCGGCGGCCGCTGTTTTCGCCCCGGCAAGCGCTGTCCACCCGAAGGGCGCGCTGCCTGCGGTGAAACGGCCTTGTACCTGCGTCCAGACGGTTTGCGGCAGGTCGTGGAATTTGGCGGTGTCGGCCGGCAGGCAGATCACATGCCGCACGCCGCCGCGGACGATGCGGTCTTGGAGGTCGGTGGGGGTGAGCAGGGTGGTGGCGGGAATCATCACCGCGCCGAGTTTGATGCAGGCGAGCATGGCGTCCCACAGCTCGATGCAGTTGGGCAGCATGAGCAGCACGCGGTCGCCGCACGCCACGCCGCCCGCGCGCAGGAAGTTGGCCATGCGCGCCGAGCGCTGCGCCATGTCGGCAAAGCTGTAGCGCGCCTCGCTGCCGTCTTCTTCCACGATCCACAGCGCAATCGCGTTGTTGCCCTGGGCCATGGGATCGAAGTAGTCGAGCGCCCAGTTGAAGCGGTCGAGCGCGGGCCAGCGGAATTCGGCGTAGGCGCGGGCGTAATCGGTGCGATGGCGCTGCAGCAAGTCGCGCGCCTGCACGAAACCGGCATGGGCGCCGGGGTGGCTGATCTGCATCGAAGTCTCCTGATGTTGTTGTGCGCCCACTTTAGCCCGCACCGCTGAGGCGGGCCAGCGGGAAAGCACAGAGGTCGACAGTCAGGTCGATGTCAGTTATCCCCCTCGGGGGCGGCTTGCGCAGCAAGCCAGGGGGCCTTGCAGCTCAGTCCGGCATGGGCTCCAGGCTGCGGGTGCAGGGGATCTGGGTGAATTCCAGCCAAGGCTGACCCGCGGGCGGCAGCTTTAATGCGCTGAGCGCGCCGCCCCACAGGCAGCCGCTGTCCAGGCATAGCGCGTTGTGTTCCCAGCGCAGCCCGAGGGTGGACCAATGGCCGAAGGCGATGGGAGTCTGCGCGGTCTCGCGCTGCGGCAGGGCGAACCAGGGCAGGAGTTCGGAGGAGGCGCCGTTGGCGCTGGCCTGCTTGTTGTGAAAATCCAGCCGTCCCCGATTCGGGCCGCTGGCCTGCAGAAAACGGGCGCGGGTGAGGGTGTTGACCACGATGCGCAGACGGTCGAACCCCGCCAGACTCTCGCTCCATTCGTCGGGCTGGTTGCCGAACATCACACGCAGGAAATCGACGTAATCGGGCGCGCGCAGGCGGCGTTCCACCTCGGCGGCGAGTTGCAGGGTTTTGTCGGCCGACCATTGCGGCAGCACCCCGGCGTGCACCAGCAGCCAGCCACGCTCCATCAGCGCCAGCGGGCGGCGGCGCACCCAGTCGATCAGCTCAGTGCGCCGTGGTGATTGCAGGATGTCGTCGAGCGTGTCGCTGCGGTGTGCCTTGCGCACGCCATGCGCCACGGCCAGCAGATGCAGGTCGTGATTGCCCAGCAGACATTGCGCGCTGTCGCCCAGCGCCATCAGCCGCTCCATGCTGGCGAGCGACTGCGGGCCGCGATTGACCAGATCGCCCAGCACGATGAGCCGGTCGTGCGCCGGGTCGAACTGCAGCGCGTCGAGCAGGGCGTCAAAGGCGTCGGCGCAGCCTTGCACATCGCCGATCAGGTACGTTGCCAAAGCCTCTCCCTAAAATGCGTGGTTTACCAAACGCATCATCGTAATGACGCAAGTGGACGCTTGCGCGCTCTTCTCGACAATCCATCCCACCGGAGCCCCGCATGGCGCAGCTCGATCCCACGATTTTCAAGGCCTACGACATTCGCGGCATCGTTGGCAAAACGCTGACCGAAGACGCCTGCCGCGCGATCGGCCAAGCCTTCGCCACGCTGGCCCGCCGCAATGGCGAGACGGCGGTGAATATCAGCCGCGACGGGCGTCTGTCCGGCCCGGCGCTGGCGCAGGCGCTCAGCGACGGCTTGCGCGCCGGGGGCGTGGACGTGATTGATCTGGGCATGAACGCCACGCCCATGCTGTACTACGCCTGCGCCACCACGCCGGTGGTCAGCGGCATTCAGATCACTGGCAGCCACAATCCGCCCGAGTACAACGGCCTGAAAATGGTGCTCGGCGGCAATGCCCTGTTCGGCGAGCAGATTCAGGAATTGCTGGCGCTGACCCGCAGCGAAGCCTTCGCACAAGGACAGGGCAGCGCGCGGCAGGCCTCCATCGTCGAGGACTATCTGGGCCGCATCGAAGGCGACATCAAACTGGCGCGGCCGATGAAAGTGGTGGTCGATTGCGGCAACGGCGTGTCCGGCGCTTTTGCGCCGCGCTTGCTGCGCAGCCTGGGCTGCGAAGTGGTGGAGTTGTTCTGCGAAGTCGATGGCACCTTTCCCAACCATCATCCCGATCCCGCCGATCCGCACAACCTCGAAGATCTCATCCGCACCGTGCGCGAAACCGGCGCCGAGCTCGGTCTGGCTTTCGATGGCGACGGCGACCGTCTCGGCGTGGTCACGCCCAGCGGGGCCGTCATCTGGCCCGATCGCCAGCTCATGCTCTACGCCGCCGATGTGCTGGAGTGCCATCCCGGCGCGCCCATTCTGTTCGACGTGAAATGCACCGCGCAGCTGCCCGCCTGGGTGCGGCGTCACGGCGGCGAGCCGGTGATGGGACGCACCGGGCATTCGCTGGTCAAGGCCAAGATGAAAGAAATCGACGCGCCGCTGGCTGGCGAGATGAGCGGCCACATCTTTTTCAAGGATCGCTGGTACGGCTTCGACGACGCGCAGTATGGCGCGGCGCGGCTGCTGGAAATTCTTTCTCGGGCCGAGAATGCGGGGGGCGTGCTCGAAGCCTTGCCCGATTCCGTCTCCACCCCGGAGCTGAAGCTGGAGACCGCAGAGGGCGCCAACTTCACGCTGTGCGAGCGTTTGCAGCGCGAAGGCCGCTTTCCCGGCGCTTTGAATATTTCCACCATCGACGGCGTGCGTGCCGACTACGCCGATGGCTTCGGCCTGGCGCGGCCCTCCAACACCACGCCCTGCGTGGTGCTGCGATTCGAGGGCGCCGATGCAGCGGCGCTGGCGCGGGTGCAGGCCGAGTTTCGCGCCGCGTTGCTGGCGCTCGATGCTTCGTTGAAACTGCCATTTTGACCACGGTATTGAATCCGTCCACACCGCCCTTGCGCGTGCTGATCGTCAAGACCAGCTCGATGGGCGACGTGGTGCACGCGCTGCCGGTGGTGCACGACATCCTCGCCGCGCATCCGGGGGCGAGAATCGACTGGCTGGTCGAGGAGGCCTACGCCGACATCGTGCGCGCCCATCCCGGGGTCAGGCGAGTGATACCGCTGGCGCTGCGGCGCTGGCGCAAGCAGTTCTGGCGTGTAGAAACCCGGCAGGAATGGCGGGAGTGGAAGGCTGGTTTGCGCGCCGAGACCTATGACGCCGTGATCGATTTGCAAGGGCTGGTGAAAAGCGCCCTCATTGCCCGGCTGGCGCGCGGGCCGCTCTATGGCCTGTCGTGGGGCAACGCACGCGAGGCGCTCGCGCCCTTGTTCTACGGCCATCGTCAGAAGACCGACTTGCATCGCACTGAAGCTGCCGTGCCGCGCTACCGGGCGCTGGTCGCCTGGGCCTTGCGCTATGCCCCGCAGGGCAAGCCGCAATATGGTCTGAGCCTGCAGGCCGAGCGCCCCGCATGGCTGGCTGGCGATGCACCCTATGCCTTGCTGCTGAGCGCCACCGCCAAAGACCGCAAGCTGTGGGAGGAAGCGCGCTGGGTCGCTCTTGGTCAAGCGCTTGCAGCGCAAGGTCGGATCGGGGTGTTCGCCTGGGGCAATGCAGCCGAGCGTGCCCGCGCTGAGCGTCTGGCCGAGGCGGTGAATGCCGCAGCGTCGGACGTCACGATGACACGCGCTTGCGTTGCCCCCGCTGCCTTCGGCCTGGCCGAATGGATGCGGGTATTGCGTGCGGCCAGCGTGGTGGTTGGGGTCGATACCGGTCTGCTCTATCTCGCTGCCGCAGTGGGCACGCCCGCGGTGGTCCTCTACACCGGCTCGTCGCCGCACAGTGTGGATTTCGAGTCGGCGGGGCCCTGGCGCAGTCTGGGTGGCACCGGCCAGCAGCCTGCTGTGGCCGAGGTGCTGAATGCCACGCGGGACGTGCTGGCAGCGGCTGCGAATCGCCGCTCCCCGGCATGAAACTGACCTTGCGGGTTTATGGCCTACTCTGGCGGCTGGTTTTGCCCTTTGCCTTGCTGCGGCTATGGTGGCGCGGCCGCGCCGAGCCGCTGTATCGGCGGCATTGGGCAGAGCGGCTGGGGTGGTTCAGCAGCAAGTCGGCTTCTGCGACGACTACGGGGCCGCGGGTCTGGGTGCATGCGGTGTCTCTGGGCGAAACCCGCGCCGCTGCGCCGTTGATCGAGGCGCTGCGCGAGAAGTTGCCGCAGATGCGGCTTTTGCTGACGCATATGACCGCCACTGGCCGCGCCGCCGGGGTGGAGCTGCTGCAGCCCGGCGATGTGCAGGTCTGGCTGCCGTATGACTTGCCGGGGCCGATGCGGCGTTTTCTGCGCCGGTTTCAGCCGTGTGCGGCGGTGCTGATGGAAACCGAGGTGTGGCCGAATCTGGCCGAGCAATGTCGCGCAGCCGGGGTGCCGGTGCTGCTGGCCAATGCGCGGCTGAGCGCGCGCAGTGCGAGCCGCTGGCAACGCTGGCCGTCTTTGGCGCGCGTGGCCTGGGGCGGCTTGTTCGCTGCGGCGCAAACACCTGAAGATGCACGGCGCATTCAGGCGCTGGGAGCGGCGCAGGCGACGAGTCTGGGTAATCTGAAGTTCGACATGCGACCCGACCCCGCGCTGCTGCAACTCGGTGAGCAGTGGAAGGCGGCTGCTGCGCGCCCGGTGTTGCTGCTGGCGTCCACCCGCGAGCAGGGTGGGCAGAGCGAGGAGGCGTTGCTGCTGGCCACGCTGCCTTTGGCGCTGGCGCAGCGGGCACTACTGGTTTGGGTGCCGCGCCATCCGCAGCGCTTCGATGCGGTCGCGCAACTTCTCGCGGGTCAAGGCCACGCCATGCAGCGCCGCAGCATGGGGGGGCCGACGGCCGAGACTGCCGTATGGTTGGGCGACTCCCTGGGCGAGATGGCGGCTTACTACGCCATGGCCGATGCGGCGTTCATCGGCGGCAGCCTGCTGCCTTTAGGCGGGCAGAACCTGATCGAAGCCTGCGCTTGCGGCTGCCCCGTGGTGCTGGGGCCGTCGCAGTTCAACTTCGCTGCAGCGGCTCAGGCAGCGATCGACGGCGGGGCCGCAGTGCAGGCGGCGGATGCGGCGCAGGTGTGGGCGGCTTTTGCGCGTTGGCTCGACGACCCGCCTTTGCGGCAACAGGCGAGCCAGAGCGCCCGCGCCTTCGCCACGGCGCATCAGGGCGCGGCGCAGCGTCAGGCGGATTGGATTGTGGAGAACGCGGGGAAGGCACTTTCGCAGCGCCCGCAAGCGGATCAGTAAATTGGCACCGAGGGGTCGATTTCGCGCGACCAGGCGGTCATGCCGCCGTTGAGGTTGTACAACTCGCCGAAGCCGTTTTGCTCCAGAAAGCGGGCGATCATCATGCTGCGGTTGCCGCTGCGGCAGATGACGACCAGCGGCTTGCTCTGATCGAGCTCGTTTTGCCGCAGGGGTACGATGCTCATGGGGATGTGAGTGACGGGGCAGTGCGGATGCTTGATCGCCGCCATTTGAAATTCCCAGGGCTCGCGCACGTCGAGGAATTGCCAGTCGGTGATGGGGGCGGTGGCGGCTTCGATCTTGTCGGCCAGTTCGCGCACGCTGAGTTGCTTGATCATCAGGGAGTCCTTGTTTTGTCAGAGGGTGTGAATGAGTCCGGCGTGACAGAGCAGCGCACCCAGAGGGTTCCAATCAAGGCACAAAGCACAGCCGTGCCCGTCGGCACGGCGCGCATTTGCAACACCGAGTGGGACGCTTTGGGCGCGATGAGCGGGCATGGCGGAGTCATTCACACCCTCTCTGTTCAGAATTGGAAGCGCGAGGGCTCGGGGAAATGCTCCAGCCGCGTGGCCACGGTATCGAACAGATCGCGGGTGCGGAAGTCGGTGGCGGTGGCGCGGGTGACGATCTGCGCGCGCATCACGGGTTCGTCGCCGACGATGGCCGCCAGCCGCCCGCCCGGTTTGAGGCGTTGCAGCAGGTCTTGCGGAATTTGCGCGACCGAGCCGGAGAGCACGATCACATCGAATTCGGCGCTTTTGGCGTAGTGCGCGCCATCGGCCTGCTCGACGGTGACGTTGTTCATGCCGGCGCGCTGCAGGTTGGCGCGCGCCATGGTCACCAGTTCTTCATGAATTTCCAGGGTCTGCACCGCAGCGGCGCGGTGACCGAGCAGGGCGGCCATGAAGCCGCTGCCCGCGCCGATTTCGAGCACCCATTCATCCTTGCGCACCGCGAGTTCTTGCAGGATGCGCGCCTCTACCTTGGGGGCGAGCATGTTCTGGCCGCAGGGCAGGGGAATTTCGGTGTCCATGAAGGCCAGACCGCGATAGGCCGCGGGCACGAAGTCTTCGCGGCGCACGCTGCCCAGCAGTTCGAGGATGCCGGCGTCCAGCACATTCCAGGGACGGATCTGCTGCTCGATCATGTTGAAACGGGCTTGCTCGATGCTCATGGGTTCTCCGCAACGCAGGGTGAAAGTCCCACAGTTTAATTTGTGATGCAAAACCGGCGGGCGGTGCGGTGTCTGCCGAAGAGCAAATTTCGCGCCGGTTGCCGCATTGTTCCGCGCTAAGACTGCCATATTCAAATCCAATTAGAAAGTTATCGTAATTAGCATAAATTATCGACAAGACGTTCAGCATGGAGAAGGTCATGTCGTATGCCTCCACATTCGATCAGCGCACCGCTCAGGCCGCGCATATCGCCCTGAGCGGCGACCCAAAAGGCGTGCAGGGGCTGCGGCGAATCTTGCCTTTTATTGGCCCGGCGGTGGTGGCCTCGGTGGCGTATGTCGATCCGGGCAACTTCGCCACCAACATTCAGGCGGGTGCGCAGCATGGCTACACCCTGCTGTGGGTGGTGCTGTGGGCCAATCTGACGGCGATACTGGTGCAGGGGCTGTCGGCCAAGCTGGGCATCGCCACCGGACGCAATTTGCCCGAACTCATCCGCGAGCGTTTCCCGCGCAAGCTGGTGTGGTTTTACTGGGTGCAAGCCGAGATCGTGGCGATGATGACCGATCTGGCGGAGTTTCTCGGCGCGGCGCTGGCGCTGCATTTGCTGTTCGGCCTGCCCATGGGGGCGTCGGTGCTGGCGGCGTTTGTCATCGTCATGAGCATTCTGACGCTGGAGCGCAAGGGCTTTCGTCCGCTAGAACTGGTGGTGGCCGCGCTGGTGGGAGTGATTGCGCTGGGCTACGGCCTGCAACTGGCGCTGAGCCATCCGGCCTTGCTGCCCATCCTCCAAGGCACGCTAAGGCCGAGTTTCGGCGGCAGCTCCGATGCGGTGTATCTGGCTGTGGGCATTCTGGGGGCGACCGTCATGCCGCACGTCATCTATCTGCATTCCAGCCTGACGCAGCGGCGCATTCAGGTGCCGGTCCAGCGGCGGGCGCTGCTGATGCGCTTCGCCTGGAAGGACGTGATGCTGGCGATGGGGCTGGCCGGTCTGATCAATATGGCCATGCTGGCGGTGGCTGCTGCCACCTTTCATCAGCAGGGCCTCGCGGCGAATGATCTGAGCGAGGCCTATCGCACCCTCACGCCCATTCTCGGCGTAGGCGCGGCCACGGTGTTCGCCTTGGCGCTGCTGGCCAGCGGCATTTCGAGCAGTGTGGTGGGTACGATGGCGGGGCAGGTGGTGATGCAGGGGCTGGTGGGTTTCACCGTGCCGCTGTGGGTGCGCCGTCTGGTCACCAGCTTGCCGGCTGTCGGGGTGGTGATGTTGGGCATCGACCCGACGCGCACGCTGGTGTTTTCGCAGGTGGTGCTGTCGTTCGGCATTCCCTTCGCACTCGTGCCCTTGCTGCTGTTCACCTCCAACCGGGGCTTGATGGGCGAATTGGTCAATCGGCCGACGGTGCGCTGGGTTGGCTGGGCGGTGACGGCGCTGATCATCGCACTGAATGCGCTATTGCTGTGCAAGCTGATTTGATGGTTGGCGAAGAACGAAAGAAGTGTGAGCAGGAGTAAATGCGATTGAATTACAAATAAAAGTGAATAGCATTTGCTGCATAAGCCTACGCGCCAGCGTGGGCAGATGAGAGGCAAATGCCATGACCGCAAGTTCCACCCTGCCACAGCCCGGCCCGCGGGCGCTGTCCCGACTGGCCATTTTTCTGGCCGTGCTCGGCCCGGGGCTGGTGGTCATGCTGGCCGATACCGATGTCGGCAGCGTGATTACCGCGGCGCAAAGCGGGGCGCAATGGGGCTACCAGTTGCTCAGCTTGCAGCTGGTGCTCATCCCCATTCTGTATGTGGTGCAAGAGCTCACCGTGCGGCTGGGCATTTTCACCGGCAAGGGGCATGGCGAGCTGATTCGCGAAACCTTCGGTGCGCGCTGGGCCTGGGTATCGGTGGCGGGCCTGGCGGTGGCTTCGGTCGGGGCCATCATCACCGAATTTTCGGGGGTGGCCGGGGTCGGGGCGCTGTTCGGCGTGCCGCGCGGCTGGAGCCTCGGTCTGGCGGCGTTCTTTCTGCTGGCGGTGGTGTGGACGGGGTCTTACCGCCGGGTGGAGCGCATTGCTATCGCGCTCGGGTTGTTCGAACTGGTGTTCGTCTGGGTGGCGTTTCGCGCCCCCATCGATGGCGCACAGGTGTTGCAGGGGCTGGGCCATGTGCCGGTGCAGCATCCGGCGTACTGGTATTTGGTGGCGGCCAATATTGGCGCGGTCATCATGCCGTGGATGGTGTTCTATCAACAGTCCGCCGTGGCCGACAAAGGGCTCAAGCCGGAGCAATACACCGCCGCCCGCTGGGACACGGCGGTGGGCGCTGCGCTCACCCAGCTCATCATGGCGGCGGTGCTGATGGTGACCGCTGCGGTGCTTTGGAGCGGGCACAGCACCGCGCCGCTCAACACCGTGGGGCAAATAGCGCAGGCGCTCACCCCGACGCTGGGCGAGACGCTGGGGCGCACCGTCTTTGGCCTGGGCATTCTGGGCGCAGCCATGGTGGCTGCCATCGTGGTGGCGCTGGCGGCGGCCTGGGGGTTTGGCGAAGTCACCGGCTACAAGCACTCGCTGGAACTGCATCCGGCACAGGCGCCGTGGTTCTACACCGTGTTCAGCGCGGGGGTGATTGGCGGGGCGCTAGTGGTGGCCTTCGTGCCCGATCTGGTCGCCCTGTCCATCGGGGTGGAAGTGATGAACGCCTTGATGCTGCCGCTGGTGCTGGGGTTTCTGGTGGCGCTGGCCACCAAGGCGTTGCCCCCGGAACATCGCCTGCGCGGCGCGTACTTCTGGGTGGTCGTCGCCGTGGTGGTGCTGACCGCTGGTTTAGGGGTGTACGGGGGGCTGAGCAGCCTGGTGTGAGCCCTTTTGACGCAAAGTTTGCGCATAATCGCAACCTTTTGTCACAAGGGTCAGCATGGACGCGCATTCCGCCATCGTGGTGGTGATTCTCGGCTTGGTCGAGGGCATCACCGAATTTCTGCCGATTTCTTCCACCGGCCACCTCATTCTCGCCGCCAGCTTGCTGGGCTGGGTGAGCGACAAGGCCAAGGTGTTTGAAATCGCGATTCAAAGCGGCGCCATTCTGGCGGTGATGTGGCATTACCGCATGCGCATCGGCGAAGTACTCACCGGACTGGCCGCCGACGAACCCGCGCGGCGCAACACCGCCTGGCGCTTTGCCATCAATGTGCTCATCGGCTTCATTCCGGCGGCCATTCTGGGTTTGCTGTTTGCCAGCGCTATCAAACGCTGGCTGTTCGCACCCGTGCCGGTGGCGCTGGCTTTTATCGTTGGCGCCTTGGTGATCTTCTGGGCTGAAGCCTGGCAGAAGCGGTCGGCGCAGCATGTGCGCATCCACCATGTTGACGACATGAGCGCGGTTGACGCGCTGAAGGTCGGCATCGCGCAGGCGTTTGCGCTCATTCCCGGCACCAGCCGCTCGGGTGCTTCGATTATTGGCGGCATGTTGTTCGGCCTCAGCCGCGCGGCCGCCACCGAGTTCTCCTTTTTCCTCGCCATTCCCACTCTGCTGGCCGCCACGGTGTACGAGCTTTACAAAAATCGCGCTCTGCTCAGCCTGAGCGATGTGCCCACCTTCGGCCTCGGCATGGCGGTGGCATTTGTCTCGGCGCTGATGGTGGTGCGCTGGTTGCTGCGCTATGTGGGCGGGCACAGCTTCGTGCCCTTCGCCTGGTACCGGGTGGTATTCGGCGCGCTGGTGCTGGTCACCGCCTGGGGCGGCTGGGTGAACTGGTCGGGGTGAGTGGTCCCCCCCGATAGCCTCGCTGCGCTCGGCTCTCCCCCCAGGGGGCGAGAACCCCTTGGGGCGGCCCGGCGGGGTTCTCAGTCACTACCGGATATCGCGCAGCGTATAGGAAGTCCGGCGGGTTCACTGCGCGGTGAACACCAGATCCCAGACGCCGTGGCCTAGATTGAGGCCGCGGCGCTCGAATTTGCTCACCGGGCGCCAGTCCGGGCGCGGGGCGTAATCGGCGGCCGTGTTGACTAGTCCCGGCTCGGCGCGCAACACCTCCAGCATGTGCTCGGCGTAGGGCTGCCAGTCGGTGGCGCAGTGCAAATAGCCGCCCGGGCGCAGACGGCTGATGGCCAGCCGCACGAATTCCGGCTGGATCAGGCGCCGCTTGTGATGCCGCTTCTTCGGCCACGGATCGGGAAAGTAGATGTGCAGTCCGTCAAGGCTGTGCGGCGCGATCATGTGCCGCAGCACCTGCACCGCGTCATGCTGCACGATGCGCAGATTGCTGAGCTTGGCGGCGTCGATGCGCTGCAGCAGCGCGCCCACGCCGGGCGGGTGCACTTCCACGCCGATGAAATCGGTCTCGGGCTTTGCTGAGGCGATCTGCGCCGTGGCGTCGCCCATGCCGAAGCCGATTTCGAGCACCCGCGGCGCGGCGCGGCCGAATACGGCGGACCAATCGGTGACGGCGTCGGCATAAGGCACGATCCAGCGCGGCCCCAGTTCCGCCAGTGCGCGCGTCTGCGCCTCGGTGGTACGCCCGGCGCGCAGCACAAAGCTGCGGATGCCGCGTTGCCGGAGCGTGTCGGCGTCGTCTGTTGCGGGGTTTGGGTCAGCCGTCATGGCGAAAAAAATCCGGCTCAGGCCGGAGATGTTTTGGAGCGGGTGAAGGGAATCGAACCCTCGTATGCAGCTTGGGAAGCTGCCGTTCTGCCATTGAACTACACCCGCAGTGCGACAAAGCAGGCGATTATAGGCAGGTGCTTGGCCGCGGCCATGGCGGCAGCGGCGACAATGACGGCATGGCTCGTTCGTCCGCTTCCGCCCTTGCTCCTGTTGCGCCTTCCGCGCCGATGCTGCGGGGGCTGGCGCCCGCGGTGCGGGGCGATTGCTGCCTGCTGGTGCTGGGCAGCTTCCCGAGCGTCGCCTCGTTGCAGGCGCAGCAGTATTACGCACATCCGCGCAATCAGTTCTGGCCCATCGTGGGCGATTTGTTCGGGCTGGAACTGATGCAGCGGCCCTACGCGCAGCGCATCGAGGCGGTCTGCGAGCGCGGGCTGGGCATCTGGGACGTGTACGCCCACTGTCGCCGCGAGGGCAGTCTGGACAGTGCCATTGCGGATGCGCTGCCCAATGATCTGCCCGCCCTCGTGGCGCGTCTGCCTTCGCTGCAACTCATCGCGCACAACGGGGGCGAATCGGCCCGCGCTATGCGCATCACCCGCAGCCTCGGCCCCGAGGTGCGCCGTCTGCCCTCCACCAGCCCGGCGAATGCGAGCTGGAGTCTGGAGCGCAAGCGTGCCGCCTGGCGCGAGGCATTCATCGCTGCAAAACTCATTTGATATGGCCCGTAAACCCACCTTGCCCCAACCCACCCTTTCCGAAGAAGACGGCGTGCGCCATTTGCATCTGGGCACGCCCTGGATCCAGGGCAGCATGCGCATCGCCCGTCCCAACGATCTCGAACTGGAGTATGTGCAGCGCATGATGGCCTGGATGCTGCTGTTGCCCGACAAAGCCTGGCGCGGCGGCACGGCGGTGCAGTTGGGCCTGGGCGCCGCGGCGATCACCAAATTCATGCTCAAGCGCTTGCGGCTGCCCTGCGTGGCGGTGGAGCTGAACCCGGGCGTCATTCTGGCCGCGCATCGCTGGTTTGCGCTGCCAGAGCCTGGCGGCAAGTTGCAAGTGCTGTGCGCGGATGCCGGCGCGTATGCGGCCGACCCCGCCTATGCGGGCAGTGCGGCGGTGTTGCATGTGGATATGTACGACGAGCAAGCCGCGGCCCCCGCGCTGGAGTCTGCCGAGTTTTACGCCGCATGCCGCCAACTGCTGGGCGAGCAGGGGGTGATGGTGGTCAATCTGTTCAGCGGGCCGGGTCATGTGCGCGTGCTGGAGCGCAATCTGCAGCGCATCGTCGCGGCGTTCAACCAGCCGGGCGACAGCGTGTGGCAGCTACCGCCCAACCGCGACGGTAACCTCATCGCCATCGCCCTGCGCGACGCCACGCAGAGCCCGCTGCCGACGCGCGCGCAACTGCTGGAGCGCGCCGATGCCGTGGCGCAGCGCACCGGCGGCCTGCCGGCGCGGCGCTGGGCGCGCTTGCTCAAGCGCCTGCATCCGGCGCGTTAACACGGCGTCACAAGGGGCTGTCCTACACTTGGTTTTTATGGACGTTTCCCGCCCCCCCACTCGCTCGGCCGACCCTTCCGCCCCGCCCAAGGCGCGATCTGCGCCGGGTGCGCCACCTACGGCGCAGGGCCGACTCGATTGGCGCGAACTGCTGCAGTGGCTGGAGGCTGACGGCCTGATTGACGCGGCTGCTGGCCGCTACGGCTGGGAGCGCTGCGCCCACGCCAGCGGCAAGCTGCATGCGCTGCAGCGCGTGGCGCTGGCCGGGCTCAAGCGTCTGAACGACGGCCGCACGCTCGATCTGGATGTGCTGACCGAATGGCTGGCGCAGCGTGCCAATCTGCCCTATTTGCGCGTCGATCCGCTGAAGGTCGAGATCAGCAAGATCGGCGATCTCATGTCCACCAGCTACGCCGAGCGCCACCGCATTCTGCCCGTGGCGGCCTCCACCGAGGCGGTCACCATCGCCACCTGCGAGCCGTTCGACCGCGGCTGGGTGCCCGAGATGGAGCGCATGCTGCGCCGCCCCATCGAACTGCAGGTCTCCAGCCCGGCCGACATCACCCGCTACACGGTGGAGTTTTTCAACCTCGCGCGCTCGGTCAAACATGCGCAGAAAAACGGCAGCACCGGCGGGGTCAACCAGTTCGAGCAGTTGGTGGAACTGGGCCGCAGCGGCAAGGCGCTCGACGCCAACGACGCCGGCGTGGTGCAGGTGGTCGACTGGCTGTGGCAATACGCCTTCGAGCAGCGCGCCTCCGACATTCACCTCGAGCCGCGGCGCGACATGGGGGTGATCCGTTTTCGCATCGACGGCGTGCTGCACACGGTTTATCAGGTGCCCGGTTCGGTGATGGGCGCGATGACCAGCCGGGTCAAGCTGCTCGGCCGCATGGACGTGGTCGAAAAGCGCCGTCCGCAAGATGGCCGCATCAAGACCCGTCGGCCTTCGGGCGACGAGGTGGAGCTGCGCCTGGCCACCATGCCCACTGCGTTTGGCGAAAAACTCGTGATGCGCATCTTCGATCCCGACGTGGTCGTGCGCGATATGCCCGCCCTCGGCTTTCCGGCGCACGAAGCGCGCGACTGGCAGCGCCTGACCCATCAGCCCAACGGCGTCATCCTCGTCACCGGGCCCACGGGCAGCGGCAAGACCACCACGCTGTATTCCACCCTCAAGCGCCTAGCCACCGAGGAGGTGAACGTCTGCACCGTGGAAGACCCGATCGAGATGGTCGAACCCGCGTTCAACCAGATGCAGGTGCAGCCCGCCATCGACCTCAGCTTTGCCGAAGGCCTGCGCGCCTTGATGCGGCAAGATCCCGACATCATCATGGTCGGCGAAATCCGCGACCGCGAGACTGCCGACATGGCCGTGCAGGCGGCGCTCACCGGGCATCTGGTGCTGTCCACCCTGCACACCAACGACGCGCCGTCGAGCATCACCCGCCTGCTCGAACTCGGCGTGCCGTCCTACCTCGCTAGTGCCACCTTGCTCGGCGTGCTCGCGCAGCGCCTGGTGCGCACGCTATGCCCGCATTGCAAGCAGCCCGACGACGGCTTCGACCAAGAGGCCTTTCGCGCG
This sequence comes from Thiomonas sp. UBA7699, assembly GCF_002482605.1. NCBI lineage: Bacteria > Pseudomonadati > Pseudomonadota > Betaproteobacteria > Burkholderiales > Thiomonas > Thiomonas sp. UBA7699. Next base: position 75,779 of record NZ_DLGH01000016.1, read on the forward strand.
GCCGTGGCGCCGTGGAAAACGCAATCTGAGGTGCGCCCCTACAAACCCGTGGGCTGCGTGGAATGCCGCAACACCGGCTATCTCGGCCGCATCGGCCTGTATGAGCTGCTAAGTTGCAGCGAGGCGCTGCGGGCGCTGCTGGTGCGCAGCCCGGAACTCGGGCCGCTGCGCGCGCAGGCCATCAAAGACGGCATGAAGCCGCTGCGCCTGGCTGGCGCCATCAAGGTGGCCGAAGGCCTCACCACCCTCGACGAAGTGCTGCGCGCCACCCCCGATCCACAACGCTGACCCCCCGGAGAGCACGATGAAAACACGTCCCCTTGCCTTGCCCGTTGCCCTTGCCGCCGTGCTGGCGCTTGCCGCGCCACTACCCGCCATGGCCTTCGATCTCGGCAACCTGACCAACCAGCTCAGCGGCGCGCTGGGCACGGCGCAAGCGCCTGCGCAGCGCGCCGCGCAGCCGAACTCGGCCGGGCAGAGCGGCGGGGCGTCTTCGGGCGCGGTGAATGCCGCGGTGGCGGCGCTGAGCAACGGCGAAGTCGATCAGGGGCTGAAGACCGCACTGTCGCGCGGCGCAGAGATCGCGGTGAAAGAACTGGGCCGCGAAAATGGCTTCTATGGCAACGCCAAGTGGCGCATTCCCCTTCCGCCCGCCATCGAGAAGGCCAGCGGCCTGATGCGCATGGCCGGCATGGGCGCACAAGCCGACCAGCTCGACCTTGCCATCAACCGTGCCGCGGAAGCCGCCGTGCCCGAAGCCAAAACCTTGCTGGTGGATGCAGTGAAAAGCATGTCAGTGCAAGACGCCAAGGGCATTCTCACCGGGGGCGACGAGGCCGCGACCGATTACTTCAAACGCAAGACCGAAGCACCCCTGACGCAAAAATTCCTGCCCATCGTCGCCAAGGCCACCGACAAGGTCGGCCTCGCCCAGACCTACAACCGCTTCGCCGGGCAGGCCGCGCAGTTCGGACTCGTCAAGGCCGATCAGGCCAGCATTCAGCAGTACGTCACCCAAGAGGCCCTCAACCGCCTGTACCAAGCCATCGGCGAGCAGGAAAAAGCCATCCGCACCGACCCCGTGGGCACCGGGAGCAAGCTGCTGGGCAAAGTCTTCGGCGCGGCGCTGGGGCGGTGAAGATCGGGCGCGTGAGTGCTCGGGTGCACGGAGCTAGACCTGATTCCACTTGTTCCGTGTTCCGCGAAGGGTTAGGCCCTCCTGCAGTAGCGAGGAAGGCGTTCATGCCTGTCGGTTACCCTCAGGTGGAATTGGCACACCAATGAACTGTGGCGGCCGGCCATCCGGATACTCGACCCGGGCCCATACGCCGCCACTGCGCATATGTTCGACAACGTCGTTGGCATCGGCTTGACCCGCAATGAAGCGATCTCGCAGCGCCAGTAAGGCAGGTTCGTGAAACATCAGCCAGCTCAGGCTGGCCGCGTGCCTTGAAAGGAGATCTGCGATTTCCACGAGGCCTGCGAAGGTGGTAGCTTGGAGTTCTTGAGCTGAAGACGCCAACGTCCAGCCGATATGGCAGACCTCACTGCAATCGTGCCAATGTCGCGATAGGGCGTTGATTTGTGGGGTTTGCATCGGGACATCGATTTGCAGCGCACCCAGGTAAATTCGACCGAACTCAAAGTGTCCGTCGATCTCACGCTGATGACCTGCCAGGTCGTAGATTTGATGCTCAACGAACTTGAACTGGCCAACACGGTCAAGCTCTTCGTTCGTTAAAGCGCGATTCAGCAAGATTCGCCAATAGTGAACTGCAAGACGCTCGATGGCATAGCGGAGTTCAAGTGCCGCATAGGAGAGAGCGACGGTATGAGTGCCCTGGTTTGCTTGGTCTAGCCATGTGCGCGCCTGGCGCACATGGTGTGCCAAGTCTGCCTGATGCTGCTGTGCGAGTTCGCCCATCGTGGGTGGAGGATCTACGTGGAGTTATGTTTCACACCCCCAGCTTCTTCTGAACTGAAGCCGGAAATTCGTAGATGACCTTCAAGAGCATTTGCACGAACGCCAGCAGTTCCTCAGCGTCGGCTTGTGCCATCAGAGTAATTTCGTGATTTGCTTCGTTACCTTTTTTTCGAATGTGATCGACCCAGCCCTTGGCTCCGGGAGGAACATAGTGGTTATCAGCCAAGAACTGCACGTAGGTAATGAATGGCTCCCCCGCTTTGGCACCGAGCGAGACTGCAAGATGCATCAATAGCTTTCGGCAAGATAGGACTGCTGTGGTGTAGCAACCAGAGCCTGTACATGCCCTTGCTTCGTTATAGAGAGTTTCAGTGTCGGAGTCGGGGATGTCTTGGACCGCTTCGCCAAAAACTACGCCAGGAGTTTGCTTTCCCCCTAGCGTGTGGTCGACGAAGGAAGGACGTGTGCACTGGTGACAGATGTAGAGGTGTGCGGCTGTTTGGCCTCCGGCAAGTTGCGCATGCCATCCCTTTTCCGATGCGACCGATGCGCCACAGTACCCACATGTATAGCTTCGCGAAGGAACCGCGCCAGCGCTTTGCCAATTAAGTCGTTGCATTCGTTAGTCCTCTGGCAGGGGAGACTTCTGAAACACAACGTAATGTATCCCGCAGATCATGCCGGATAAACCAAATATCGCCATAAAAAACAATCAAATCAATGACATGCCGTGGTTTTTCGAGGTTTTTCAAACGAATAAAATGTGGCTAAACCCGGCAATGGCTTTTCTCGCGTTGCAGGGCATTATGGCAAGAGTCGCATGGGATTTCGGGGACGTTCAACGAGGCGAAGCGTCGTTTGCGGCCAGCCAGTGAGTCCATTGGGCGAACAGTCCGACGTCACCTGCGCAGACGGCCGAGCGTTTTTCCAGGGTGTTGTTGAACACGGCTTCGCCGGCCAAGGTTTGTCCATGGCCGCCGGCCTCGCTGAGAATGAGGCTGCCTGCGGCGTAGTCCCATAGGCCCTGGCTGCCGTGCAGGTAGAGGTGGAACCGACCGGCGGCGACCCAGCACCAGTCGAGTGCTACTGAGCCGATGGAGCGTTGCGAGCTGTAGGGTGGGCGCATCGCCAACTGCGTGGCCAGCGGGGCTGAAAGCCGCTTGAAGTCGATGCAGGCGATGGATTTGGATAGCGGCACTTGTGTGGCGGGTACGCGCAAGGGCTGGCCGTTGAGAAATGCGCCGGCGCTCAGGGCGGCGCTGAAGACTTCGTCGCGCATCACATCGACGACGACGCCCAGCCGAACCCGGCCGCCCTGTATCCACGCCAGCGAGGGGCCGAACACCGGCAGGCCGGCGGAGAAGTTGCTGGTGCCGTCAAGCGGGTCGAGCACCCACAGGCCGGGGCCGTCTGGCGAGGCGGCTTCTTTTGCCATGAGTTGCTGTTGCGCCTCGGCGGTCATTTCTTCGCCCAGCAAGGGAATGTGCGGCCAGAGGGCGGCGAGCTCGTGCTGCACACGGGTTTGCATCGCCAGATCGGCGTCGGTGACCCAGGTGCCGTCGGCCTTCAGGCGTGGGTCGGGCGACTGCGCGCGGGGCAGAATTTCGGCGCGTGCGGCGTTGCGCAGCAAGGCGCTGACCAGGGCGAGATCGGGGAGGGCGTGCGGTGTGGGCATGGGCATTCAGGGCACGAGAATGGTGGGTGCGGCGGGCGCAGCGGTCTGGGGCCAGTCGAGGCTGTAGTGCAGGCCGCGGCTTTCGTGCCGCAACTGCGCCGAGCGCACGATGAGAGCGGCGACTTGCAGCAGGTTGCGCAGCTCCAGCAGGTCGCGGGTGACGCGGAAGTTGGCGTAGAACTCGTCCACCTCGGCTTGCAGCAGGGCGATGCGGTGCGCGGCGCGCTCCAGCCGCTTGTCGGTGCGCACGATGCCAACGTAGTTCCACATCAGGCGACGCAGCTCGTCCCAGTTGTGGCTGATGACCACGAGTTCGTCGGCGTCGCTCACGCGGCTTTCGTCCCAGCGGCGGGGCGTGGGCACGGCGGGGGGGGCGGCTTCCAGGATGGCGAGCGCGGCGGCCTTGCCGAACACCGCGCATTCCAGCAGGGAGTTGCTCGCCAGGCGATTGGCGCCGTGCAGGCCGGTGTAGGCCACTTCGCCCGCGGCGTAGAGGCCGGGCAGATCGGTGCGGCCCGACAGGTCGGTGAGCACGCCGCCGCAGGTGAAATGCACCGCGGGCACCACGGGTATGGGCTCGCGCGCCATGTCGATGCCCAGCTCCAGCAGGCGGGCGTGAATGGTGGGGAAGTGCTGGCGGATGAAGGCTTCGCCCTTGTGGGTGATGTCGAGATAGACGCAGTCGAGGCCGCGTTTTTTCATCTCGAAGTCGATGGCGCGGGCCACCACGTCGCGCGGGGCGAGTTCGGCGCGCGGGTCGTGCGCGGGCATGAAGCGAGTGCCGTCGGGCAAGAGCAAATGACCGCCTTCCCCGCGGACCGCTTCGGTGATGAGGAAGCTCTTGGCTTTGGGGTGATACAGGCAGGTGGGGTGGAACTGGATGAACTCCATATTCGCCACGCGGCAGCCCGCGCGCCAGGCCATCGCCAGGCCGTCGCCGCTGGCGGTGTCGGGGTTGGTGGTGTAGCGATACACCTTGCCGGCGCCGCCGGTGGCCAGCACGGTGTGTGCTGCGGCGAACGTCTCGACCCGGCCACTGGCGGTGTCGAGGGCGTAGGCGCCCCAGCAGCGCGGGCTGGCCTTGCCGTCCACATGACGGTCGGTGATGAGATCGACGGCGACATGGTTTTCCAGCAGGGTGATGTTGGGATGGGCCTTGGCGCGGGCGAGCAGGGTGGTCTGGATGGCCGCGCCCGTGGCGTCCACCACATGAGCGATGCGGCGTTGGCTGTGGCCGCCCTCGCGGGTGAGGTGCAGCGCGTCGCCTTCGGTGTCGAAGGGCACGCCCTGTTCGCGCAGCCAGGCGATGGCGTCGGGCCCGTGCTCGATGACAAAGCGCGTGGCCGGCAGATCGCCCAGCATCGCTCCGGCCACCAGGGTGTCGTGCACGTGCTCCTCGAAGCTGTCGCCCTCGGCCAGCACCGCGGCAATGCCGCCCTGCGCCCATTGGCTGGACGAGACGTCAAGCGTGCGCTTGGCCAGCACCGTCACCTTGAGGCGCTCGGCAAGATGCAGTGCGGTGGACAGGCCGGCCAGACCGGCGCCGAGGATCAGAACATCACTTTGGGGCATGGTGGGTCAACGCGTGGGTCAGCGCTTGGAGGAGGGGCGTCAGTGAAGGGGTGATGAAAAGGTGATTGTCCCTTGTTCGCGCGGCCAGCGCCTTGTTCGCTGACAAGGCGCGCAAATGGGCCGAAAATCTGCTTCCGTAAAAACGAAGGAGACAAACATGAACATACCGAACCTGGAACACGCGGTGGACCCGCAGGAATGGGCGCTGCGCTGCGATCTGGCGGCTTGTTATCGGCTGGTGGCCATGCACGGCTGGAGCGATCTGGTGTTCACTCACATCAGCGCCAAGCTGCCGCTTTCGCTGACCGGTGGCGACCACCAATTTCTCATCAATCCCTATGGCCTGATGTTCGAGGAGATCACGGCGTCGAGTCTGGTGAAGGTGGACGCCGAGTGCAACAAGTTGAGCGAGAGCCCTTATCTCGTCAATCCGGCGGGCTTTGTCATCCACAGTGCGGTGCACGAGGCGCGGCCGGATGCGGTCTGCGTGCTGCATACCCATACCCGCGCCGGTGTGGCGGTGAGCGCGCAGGAGCACGGCGTGTTGCCCATCAGTCAGCAGAGCACTTTCGTGCTGGCGTCGGTGGCCTATCACGACTATGAGGGCGTGGCGTTCCGTTCCGACGAAAAGCCGCGTCTGCAGGACGACCTGGGGGAGGCCAACTTCCTCATTCTGCGCAATCACGGCCTGCTGACCGTGGGCGCGAGCATCGCCGATGCCTTTCTGGGCATGTATGTGCTGGAGAGCGCCTGTCAGATCCAGATCGCCGCGCTGGCGGGTCAGCAGGGGGCGGAAGGGCTGCGCCAGGTGCATCCGCGCATTCTCAGCGGCGTGGCAGAGGCCATGCGAGTGCAGACCGGTGGCATGGGGGGCGCCTTTGTCTGGCCTGCGCTGCTGCGCAAGCTCGAACGCACCGATCCCGGATACCGGGCTTGAGGGCGCCGTCTCAAGGTTGCCGGGGGGCGTTCAGCACTCCAGGTTGTCGATCAGCCGGGTACGGCCCAGGCGGGCGGCGGCCAGCGCGACGCAGGGCGTGCCGCGGTGCAGGTCTTGTGCGGTAGGCGGCTGTAGGTCGGCGCGGCGGCGCAGGGTGAGGTAGTCGGGCGCCCAGCCGAGATGGTCGAGGCGGGTCATGGCCTGTTGTTCGAGCAGGTGAATCTGCTCGGGGCCGGTCGCGCTGCGGGCGGCTTCGGCCAGGGCGCGCAGCGCGGCCTGGAGTTGCGGCGCCTGCACGCGTTCTTCGGGCGTGAGGTAGCCGTTGCGCGAAGACAGTGCCAGTCCGTCGTCGGCACGCACCGTGTCGAGGCCGATGATGGTGATGGGCAGGGCGAACTGCTCGACCATGCGACGGATGAGAAGCAACTGCTGATAGTCCTTCTTGCCGAACACGGCATGGCGCGGCTGCACCATGTGGAACAGTTTCATCACCACGGTGGCCACGCCTTCGAAGTGACCAGGGCGGGCGGCGCCGTCGAGAATGCCGGCGATGGCCGGATCGGGCAGCACGCGAAAGGTCTGCGGCTGCGGGTACATCTCGGCTTCGTCAGGGGCGAACAGCAGGTCGCAGCCGGCGTCGGTCAGCAGCGCCGCGTCGTGCGGAAGGGTGCGCGGGTAGCGGTCGAAGTCTTCGTTCGGCCCGAACTGCAGGCGATTGACGAAAATGCTTGCCACCACCGGGACGTTTTCCTGCCGCGCGCGGGCGATCAGCCCCAGATGCCCGGCGTGGAGATTGCCCATGGTGGGCACCAGGGTCCAATCGGGGTGCGGTTTGAGCGCGGCGCGCAGGTCGGCGACGGTGTGGACGGTCAGCATGGGTAAGGGCGGGAGGAAGAATCAGGCGGTATAGCCGTGCAGGGCTTCGTCGGGAAAGGTGCCTTGTTTGACGGCGTCGACATAGCCGCGCACGGCATCGAGAAGGCTGGGCGCGCCCTGCATGAAGTTGCGCACAAAGCGCGGTTTGGGGCCGCGGGTGATGTCGAGCATGTCGTGGAGCACCAGCACCTGGCCGTGGGTGCGCGCACCCGCGCCGATGCCGATGGTGATGCCGGGATAGGCCGCGCTGATTTGCGCCGCCACATCGGAGGGCACGAGTTCGAGCACCAGCATGGCCGCGCCCGCAGCGCCAACTTCGGCCGCATGACGGCGCAGGGTGTCGGCCGATTGCGCGTCGCGGCCCTGAATGCGGTAGCCGCCGAGCGCGTGCACACTCTGCGGCGTGAGCCCGAGGTGCGCGCACACCGGAATGCCGCGCTCCACGAGGGCGGCGATGACGGGCGCGGTCCAGCCGCCGCCTTCGAGCTTGACCATCTGCGCACCGGCCTGCATCAGTGCCACGCTGCTGGCCACGGCTTGCTCGACTCCGCCCTGGTAGCTGCCGAAGGGCAGATCGGCAATGAGCCAGGCGCTGCGATTGCCGCGCGCCACGCACTGCGTGTGATAGACCATTTGTTCGAGCGTGACGGGCAGGGTGGAGCCGTGGCCCTGCATCACCATGCCCAGCGAGTCGCCCACCAGCAGGCAATCGACCCCGGCGGCGTCGAGCAGGCTGGCGCTGGCCGCGTCGTAAGCGGTGAGCATGGCGACTTTTTCACCGGCCTCACGCATGGCGCGCAGGCGCTGCAGGGTGAGCGGTTTGCGCGGGGCGCTATCACTGCGGGGTGGAGCGCCGTAGGGAGCGGGAGAGTCTGCTGACATGGCTTGAGCTCAGGTGGAAACCGGCGCATTATGCCCGCGCTACGCTTGTTTTTGCGAACGAGCGTTCGATTCCCAGCCTGTCGACATCAGCTCGGGGTGTAAGCCAGCCGCACATACAGCGGGGCGAAGGCTTCGGCCTGGGTGATGTCCACCAGCGCTTCCCGGGTGAGTTCGAGCAGCGCCACCAGCGTGACCACGGCGACGGGCACGCCCTGTGCGGGGTTGAACAGTTCGTGAAATTCGAGGAAGCGCGTGCCTTGCAACTGGCGCAGCACGCGGCTCATGTAATCGCGGACCGAAAGCTGCTCGCGGGTGATCTTGTGGTGGGTATGCAACTTGGCGCGCTTGAGAATGTCGCCCCATGCCTGTTGCAGTTCGTCGGCCGTCACGTCGGGCAGGCGCGGTGCGGCGTCGCGGTCGAACAGCACTTGCGCACGCCAGAAATCGCGTCCGAGCACGGGCAGGGCGTCGAGCTGCTGCGCGGCGAGCTTGAAGCGTTCGTATTCCAAGAGCCGGCGCACGAGTTCGGCACGGGGGTCTTCGGGCTCGGCGCCGGGCTCGGTGGGCGGGCGCGGCAGCAACATGCGCGACTTGATCTCGATGAGCATGGCCGCCATCAGCAGATATTCGGCGGCCAGCTCCAGATTGTGTCGGCGGATTTGCTCGACATAGCTCAGATACTGCGCCGTGACCTGCGCCAGCGGAATGTCGAGGATGTTGAAGTTCTGCTTGCGGATGAGGTAGAGCAGCAGATCCATCGGCCCTTCGAAGGCTTCGAGAAAGACTTCAAGCGCATCGGGCGGGATGTAGAGGTCTTGCGGCAGCTCGAACAGTGGCTCGCCGTACAGCCTCGCGACCGCCATGCCGTCGACCGTGGCCGGGGTGCTGTCCACCGCCGGAGACATCAGCGCGGCGTCGCCGGGCGCGGCGGTCATGGAATGGCCTGTAGCGAAGCTCGCCACGCTCGTGGCGACTTCAGTGACTGCCGTAAACGTAGGCTTTCTGCGGCACGCGGGCCGCCTGGAATTCCCGGGTCAGCTCGGGGTTCTGCGGTTTGTCCCAAAGCCGGGCACGCCCTTCTTTTTGTTTGGCCTCAAGCTGCGGATCGCTGTGCTTCAGATCCTGGATGAAATGCGTCACTTCAGAAACGTAAGGTTTGACTTTGAAAGGCATGGACGTTCTCGAATGGAAACCGCAGGAGGAACAACAAGCCAGTCATTCTAAGCAAGCGGCTGCTCTGATCGATGCGCCCGAATACGGTGCGCAACGCCTTGATATGGTGCGAACCGAGCTCTGTCATGCACCGAAAACGCGCAGTTTGTGAGCGGTTGTGAACCCAAAAGGGGCACCGTGCGCCATTTATGGGCACGAAGTTTGCTTTTTCTATCTCATTCTTATCAGGAACCCCAACCATGCAAGACGCCTCCAGTGGAAATGTGTTGTTCATCCTTCTCGGCGCCATTCTGGTGCTCGCCATGCACGCCGGGTTCGCCTTTCTTGAGCTGGGCACGGTGCGCAAGAAAAACCAGGTCAACGCGCTCTCCAAAATCATCACCGACTTTTCCGTCTCGGCGATTGCCTACTTTCTGCTCGGCTACGGCATCGCCTACGGTCATCATTTTCTCGTGGGCGATGACGTGCTCACCCGCGATCATGGCTATGAGCTGACCCGCTTTTTCTTTTTGCTGACCTTCGCCGCGGCCATTCCCGCCATCATTTCCGGCGGCATTGCCGAGCGCGCCAAGTTCTGGCCCCAACTCATCGCCACCTTCACCATCGTCGCCTTCGTCTACCCGTTTTTCGAGGGCATTGTGTGGCACGGCAATCTGGGCATTCAGGCATGGTTGCAGTCCACTTTCGGCGCGCCCTTTCACGACTTCGCCGGCTCGGTAGTGGTGCATGCGATGGGCGGCTGGATCGCGCTGCCCGCCGTGCTCTTGCTCGGGCCGCGTCGCGGCCGCTATCACGCCAACGGGCAGATGTCGGCGCATCCGCCCTCGTCCATCCCATTCCTGGCGCTGGGTTCGTGGATACTGATCGTGGGCTGGTTCGGCTTCAATGTGATGAGCGCGCAAAAGCTCGACCAGATCAGCGGTCTGGTGGCGGTGAACTCGCTCATGGCGATGGTGGGCGGCACCCTGGCGGCGCTGGCCGCGGGCAAAAACGACCCTGGCTTCCTGCACAACGGGCCGCTGGCCGGTTTGGTGGCGGTGTGCGCGGGTTCAGACGTGATGCACCCGCTGGGCGCGCTGGTGGTCGGCGCGGTGGCCGGGGCGCTGTTTGTCTGGATGTTCACCCTGACGCAAAACCGCTGGAAGATCGACGACGTGCTGGGGGTGTGGCCGCTGCACGGCCTGTGCGGCACCTGGGGCGGCATTGCCGCGGGCATTTTCGGCATGAAGGCGCTGGGCGGGCTGGGCGGGGTGTCGCTGGCCTCGCAGATCGCCGGCACGCTGATGGGCATCACAGTGGCCCTGATCGGCGGCTTCGTGGTCTATGGCGTGCTGAAAAAGACCCTCGGCATCCGCCTTGACGCCGAAGAGGAATTCAACGGCGCCGACCTCTCCATCCACCGCATCAGCGCCACCCCGGAGCGCGAGGCGTCGTGGTGAGGCGAAAGGTTCTAGCCCCAGCCCAGGTCGGCCAGCGCCAGGGTGTGCGACCACAGCAGCTTGCCGCCGACGTTCTTGGCTTGCAGCTCCAGCCGCCGCTCCTTGCCCTCGCCGCTGAATTTGAGCACGCCGTAGTTGCGCTCAGCGACTAGCGTGCCGGGTACGCGGTTGGGATTGCCGTCGCCTTTGGCCGGCCCGGAATTCAGCGGTGAGCAGGTGAACTCCACCAGCGGATAGTCGCGCTTGCCGCCGTAGGCCGGGCGCGGATACCGGATCAGCTCGGTGATGTGCCGGTCTCCCGAGAGAAACAACAAGCCGGGGATGCGGTATTGCTGCAGCCAGCCGAGAAATGCGGCGCGTTCTTCGGGAAACTGGTTCCAGCCCTCGTAAGCGTCGTCGTCGTTGAAAAACTGGCCGCCGGCGGCGACGATCTTGAAGCGGGCGCGCGAGAACAGCAGGGCGTTGCGCAGCCAGCGCATCTGCGCCGGGCCAAACATCACCTTGCCGCGGTCACCTGGGCTGGTGGCGTCTGCGCTGCGCCACCAACGATCATCGAGCAGAAAAATATCGGCATCGGCGATGCTGGTCTTGGTGAACACTCCGGCGACGTCGCCAACGCCATACGTCGGGTTGGCCCAGTAGGTTTTGAACAGATCGAGCGAGGCGTTCTTGAACTCGAAACTCGCATCGCTGTCGTTCGGGCCGTAATCATGGTCGTCCCAGATCGCCACTTGCGGGGTGGAGCGTAAAAACGCATCCAGCGGGGCGAAGCCGCGCTGTTGGCGCCAGCGTAGCGCCATGCCTTGCGGGCTCTGACAATCCACCTCGCGGTAATAGAGGTTGTCGCCCAGCCACACCATCAGATCGGCGCCTTCCTGCGTCATCGGCTCATAAATTTCGTAGCCGCCGCCATAGGGCTGGCCCGGCCGATCGAACAGCGGGTCGTTCAGATACGCGCAAGAACCCGTCAGGAGGGTGACATCGGGCGGCGGTGAACGAAACTGCCAGATGGGCTGCGTGCGCACGACAAGGGTGCGATTCGCAGCCGGTTTGCCATTGACCCAGGCCACAGCACGGTAGCGCGTGCCGGGAGAGAGATCGTCCATGACCAGATGAGCGCAGAACTGCCCTGCCGCATCGGTGCGAACCGACGCGGAGCGCTTTTTCTCGCCGGGCTGATTCTCTGGGGCATACTCCAACGCCACTTCGGCTGCGCCGGGCGTCTGCACCCAGACGAGGGCAGAGCGTGCAGCCACATAGCCCTGCATCGGCCCGGCGTAGAGCACGCCGGGGGCGGCTGGTTCAGCCCAGGCTGCAGGAAAGGGCCATTGCCCGGTGGCCAGCAGCGCGGAAGTCACCAGACCGCCCCGCAAGAATGCGCGGCGGGTCGGAGGGATCAACGCGGTCTTCGGCGCCGCGCCCATCAGAACTGCGCCTCCAGGCTGAGGTAGTAGCTGCGTGGCAGGTTGTATTTGATGAGCGGGTCTTTGGCGCTGCCCGGAAAGCCGGTGCTGTATTTAGTGATGTAGCGCTTGTCGAACAGATTGTTCACATTGAAGCCCACGCTGACTTTTTGCAGACCCAAGCCGCGAACCGTGTCGCCGCCCTTCCAGGTGTAGCGCAGCGAGGCATCGGCGATGGTGTGCGCCGGAATGGGGGACTTGAAGTCCGTCCAGTAGGCCTCGCTGGTGTGGCGCACGCCCAGTTTGGCTCGCCACGGGCCGACGGTGTAGATGCCGCCCAGCGCCATCGTGGAGTGCGGCGAATACGGCATGGGCACCTTGGCCGAGGTGAACTGCGCGTTGAGCAGCCCTAGGTTGGCGTAGGCCGACCAGTTTTTGTCGATCTGGAAATTGTTCTGCCAGGCGATGCCCTCATTCACAGCCTTGCCCACGTTGGCCAGAATGGAGATGGACTGGGTGGCGCCGGGCGGCGTGTAACTGAAACTCTGGATGTAGTCGTCGAAGTTGACGCGGAATACATCCACGCCGCCGCTCCACATGCCGAAGTCGTAGATCACGCCAGCGTCGTAGGTCGTGGCCTTCTGCGGGGCGAGATCGGGGTTGTAGGTGCCGGTGTAGTACTGGTTGTATTGCGGCGGATTGCTGTTGCGGGTGTAGTTGGCGTAGACGTTGATGCCCTGCGCCAGCTTGTAGTTCACGCCGAGAGAGGGCATGGTGGTCGAGAAGCTGGAGCTGTACTGCCCCGCAGTACCCTTGGATTTGGCGACTGCCGCATAGTCGATGAAGTCGCGCTCAGTTTTGAGGTATTTCAGTCCGGCCTGCAGGGTCAGGCGGTCGGTGGGCTTGAAGGTAAAGTTGAAATAGGGCTCGTAGAGTTTGGTCGAGACCGGTTCTTTGTACACCGAACCCAGATACTGACCCGTGGTGCTGCTGATGAACTGCTGGTCGTGCGTGGTGTCGTTCTTGTTGAACCAGATGCCAGCTTCCAGCCCCAGATTGTCGGTAATGGGCGTGGTCAGCTTGAAAATATTGCCCCAGCGCCGGGTGTCGTTGATGCCATGCGACATGAACAGGCCGCCCACTGGCGCCTTGACCGAGCCATACATCCCATTGGGCTGCAGCAGGTTGTAGGTGCTGTTGGTGTAAGCGCCGCCGCTGTAGCCGTTGCCCCGGTAGTAATAAAGCTGGTTGGAGACGGTGACCTTGCCGAAGGTGGCTTCGTATTTGGCATAGGTCAGCCAGTTTTGATATTGGTTGTAGTTGTAGGTGGGCGACAGACCGTTTTGTTTGCCATTGACGACCGGGTCGCCGCGGTAGACGTTGCAGGTGTCGCCATATTTGGCGTAGTCGGCCTTGGTGCAGCCGCCGTAGTAATTGAACTTCTGGTTGTTCTGGGTGTAGAACAAGGTCAGCACGCCGGTGCCGAGTTGGGTCACGCTCTTGAACAGGTATTGCTTCTGGTCGCTGGGCGTGTTGTCGAAATAGCCGTCGCTGTGGGTTTTGTTCGCGTAGAACCACAGCGAAGTCGGGGCGCCGCTATTGGCGCCGAGCAGCCCGGAGTTGACCAGGGTGCCGAAGTTGTATTTGCCGAAGGAGCCGTATCCGCCGAGCAGGGAAACGGAAGGTTTGGCGCTCGGGTTCAGCGAATAGGTCTCGACCGAGCCGCCAAATGCGGCCAGACCCGGAATGGCGGCTGAAGCGGCTCCCGGAAAATAACGCGTCCCCGCGATCAGGCGCGTGGGGATGAACTCGTTGGTGTAGAAGGCGTAGCTGTCGTTGTCGTTCAGCGGTATGCCGTCGAGTGTCCAGTTGATGAGATTCTGTCCGAACCCGTTGATGTACACCGTGTCGCCGTTCATGCTGTCGCCATCGCTAGTGACGACCACATTGGGCATGTTTTCCAGCCCGCGGGTGAACGAGTCGGTGGGGTCGAGCGACTGAAACTGGCCGGCAGTGATTTCGGTTTGGGCCTGTGTGGCCTCAGGGTTGAACTGCTGGATGGTGTTGAGCTGGCTTTCGGGGATGGAGGTTACCGTGCCCGATGGCGCTTTGAGGAAAAAGCTGTCCCCCGGCTTTGTGGCGCTGGTCTGTCCTTGCGCCTGCACTTCGCCCAGACTGGTTTGCGCGTGGGCTTGCGCTGCGGCGCCAAAAGCCAGCGCGAGGGCGACGGTGAGCTTGAGGTTTGATCGCTTGAGTGGGTTTTGTGATGGGCAATGCACAGCGGGTTTCATGGTGGTTGCAGGAGGGGGAAAGAACTCGTTATTTTTGAGACACGATGTGAAAATCTGTTGAATTCATGTGTCAGAACGATGACGTTGTTTTTCTGCAGACGCGGGATTTCTTGCCATGAAAAAGGCCCCTTTCGGGGCCTGGTGAGATGGGTTTGAAAGCCGTTTTGGGGTGAATCGATCTCAGTCGTCGTCTTGACCGGCAATCAGGCTGGAGACAGGTCGCCGCTGTACTTTGGCCAGGGCTTGCACATGCGCAAGCATGGCGGCGTAGGCCGCTGGGCCTCGGCTGGCCAGCCATTCCTGCCGCATCTGCTCGGGGCCGGAAACCTTGAGCAGTGCGGTCGGGGTATAGCGGTGAGCGGGGGGCGGTGCGCTCTGGGCCACCTGGCCGACACCCGGCACCACGACTTCAGGCAGTGCGCGAAAAGGGGCGTCGGCTGGGCAGACGCCGGGGTTGCGCTGCATCGGCACTTGAGGCGGCAGCACGGGGTAGGGCGCGGCATCGGGCGTGCTGCGCCAGATGCCGGAAAGCACATGGGCGTTGGCGTCCCATTGCGACATCGGCGGAATGTCGGCCACGGTTTCGATGGTGCGCAGCAGATCGACCTGCGAGAGATGCTGCGTGACCCGCACGCCAGGCTTGACCCACGGCCCGGCGGCGACGGCGAAGGTGCGGTGGGCGTCGATGTGATCGGCGCCCGACTGCGCGTCGTCCTCGGTCAGCAGCACCAGGGTGTGCTTCCAGCCTGGCAGTTTGGACAGGCTGTGGATGACCTGCGCGGTGGCTTCATCGTTGTTGGCCACATAGCTGTCCGGGCTGGGCAGGCAGGGGTGGCGGCCGGCGGTGTGGTCGTCGGGCAGCCAGATATAGAGCACGCGTGGCTGGGGGTGATGGCGCAGCCAGTTGTCCACGACTTTGGCGCGGTCGGTGTCGAGGATGAGGCGATCCCAGGCCGGGTAGTCCATGGCCAGATGGGCGCGCAGTGCAGGCGAGATGTCGCCGATTTTGTTGCGCGAGGCAAACTCCCCAAAGTCTTCGAAACTCACCTTGTGCGCGAGCAGATCGTTGAACAGGAACAGCCGGGCCGGGTAGGTGATCCAGGGGTTGCTCCAATGCCCGAGCGCGGAGAGATTTTTATAGATCGCATAAGGGTTGCGCGCATCGCTGGCGCCGGGTGCGAGCGACTGCGTCCAACCCGAATTGGCGATGTAGCCGCGGTCGGAGTAGTACAACGGCCAGGTGCGCTGAAGGAAGTCGGAGTCTGATCCGGCGGTCGTCCATTGATGACCTTGCGAGGTCACTTCGCCATCGGCGTAGAAATTGACGAACAGCGCACCCAGGTCGGCCATGCGGTAGAGGTTGGGCAGTTCGCGCGGGCCGTAGAGGTTGAGCGCGGGGTCGGCCCAATGACTCGCCGCAGCGTATTTGCCGAAGTCTTCATCAAAGGTCTTGTTCTCGCGCAGGATGAAAACGACATGCTGGATGTGGCCGTGCAACCAGGCTGCCGCTTTGGCGTTGTCGGACGCCAGTTGCCGACGCTGCTCAGCGCTGAAGCCGTTGTTCGACAAGGCAGCTTGCGTCCAGGCCGGGGCGTGTATGGGCAGCTCGCGCAGGTCGATGCGTTGCAGCACGCCCTGCATGAAATTGCCCACCCATTGATGGTGGATATTCGGCCCGCCACCCATGCCCTTGGCGCTGGCAACGTACAGGGCGTTGCCCTGTACCGTCACCGCTGTGGGATACCAAGCCGTCGGAATGAGGGCGATGCGTTTGCCACTGGCGAGGTCGTACACCGCGACATCGTTGTTGCCGGCGTTGGCCACGAACAACTTGCCTTGCGACACCGCCAGCGCGTCCGGGTAAGAGCCGGGCGGCGCGCCGGGGTAGGGGCTGTCGTCGATCACCCGCACGACTTTGAAGGTCTGTGTGTTCACCGCGACGAGGCGGTCGAGGTTGGCGTCGGCCACCCAAACCAACGGTGAGTCGGGTTGCGCCGCCAGCGCGGTGGGATGGGCGCCGGCCGCGCCGCTGCGCGGGCCGAGCACCGGGCCTGTGGGCACTGCGCCCAGCACCTTCCAGGCCGCGCGGTCGATGATGGTGACGCCATTGCCACCCCAGTTGCTCACCACCAGCCGTTTGCCGCCATCGGCCAGAGTGACGGCGAAGGGGTAGCTGCCCACATTGAGATAGTGGGTTACCCCAGTCTGCAGGTCGATGCGCGCCAGACTGTTGGCCAGCATCCCGGTCACATAGGCGTGCCGCCCGTGCGGGCCGATGACCACGCTGTCGGGGTAGAAGTGACGGGTCTGCTGCCAGTCGCCGGCATATTGATAGGGGTATTGATCCCGCGGGAAGGGCTGCCACTGCAAGCGATAACGGTGAAGCAGGTGCAGCGGGCCGTTGCCAGACGAGCCGAGGGCCAGAAGGTCGTCGCTATTGCCGCCCGTGGCGTAGAGCGTGCCGTCAGGCCCCGCGGCCAGCCCCTGAAACAGGCTTTGGCCCTTGATGATTTGCTCGCCGTCATCGGCTTTGCCGCCATTCTGATCGCCCTGTGCGACCGTCGCTCCGGGTGCTGCATGCTTTTTGTCCTTGGCAAAAAGGGCACCCACACGGCCTTCTGGCTGCAGGGTCTCGGCAGCGAAACGCAGCACGTTTTGTTGTTTGCTCGCCCCTCCCGTGAGCACGGCCACATGGCCCTCGCTGAGGGCGATCTGGGAGGGGAAGTTCGGGGTTTCAACGATTTGTCCTGCCGGGGTGAGCAGGCGGCCGCTGGGCAGGAGCGCGCTTGGCGCTTGAGCCGCGAGGACGCTCTGGGACAGGCTAAGGGCGCCGAACACAAGGAGGGATGGGTAAGGGGGATAAGGGCGATAAGGGCGAGTCATCGTGGAGACCTCTGGTCATTGAATTTGGCGTCGAACAAGTCGCTGTTGAACATAGGCAGGAACAGCGTCACGGGCATGTCAAGATCAAAAAAAGAGGTGACCATTTGTGTCAGACAAGAGGCATCGCTTGCGCGAAATTGCGGTGTTGGAAAAACGGTATAAACTGTTTATTCGATTTTCATTGAAGGAGGTCACCATGCCTGTTGCCAAATCCAACCCGTCCGCCAAAGTCACTAAATCCGCCGTCGTGCCCGCACGAGCGCCCGCTTCCGCGCCACGCAAAACCGCCAAGCCCGCTACGCCGCAAAAGACCGCAGCGAAGCGGGCGACCCCTCATGCGGTAGCCAAGGGCGCTGCCAAGGGCGCTGCCAAGGGGGCGACTAAACCCACCGTCAAGGCGCCCGCACGCAAGGCGGCAGTCGCCAAGGCAGAGAAATCAACGTCCGCGCCTGCCGCCTTGAGCAAGCCGCCCAAGATCAAACTGGTGCGCGACAGTTTCACCATTCCTCGCGCTGAGTACGAGATGCTCGATGCGATCAAGGATCGTCTGGTCAAGCTGACGCGTCCTGCGAAAAAAAGCGAAGTGCTGCGCGCCGGCATTGCCGTGCTGGCCGCGCTCAACGATGCCGCCTTGCTGGCCGCGCTGGAAGCCGTGCCCGCCATCAAGACCGGCAGGCCGAAAAAGGCGAAGTGAGCGTTGCATGACGAGGTGGCGCGGATCTGGCTTCTCAGCCCGCGGTGCGTTTGTATTTCAAGAACCGCAGCCACTGCCGCACAAATAAAGGCTGGACGGCAGCAAACAGCACCAGCGGCACGGCTCTCAGCAGGTCTGCTTGCAGGCCGTAGAAAAGCCCCAGGCCCAGACTCACCCCGCCCAGGAGCATCCACACGAAGACGCGCAATTTGAGGCCGCCGACCGACAGGCGCATGGCGATGCAGGTTTCAAAGTCGCTTTGCGTCAGGCGTTCGGCAATGCCTGGACAGTCTTTCAGCAGACGATCGCTGCGCCACTTCAGAACGGCCACGCCGATGATCACCAAAGTCAGCAGAACCAGCGCGAAGACCTTGCCTACGCGCTGCGGCAATGGGGTGTGAAACGCGCTCGGAACTAAGAAGAGGAGCAAGCCCAGCAGCAAGACGCGAAAACCTGATCGCAATGCGCGCCGCAACTCGGTTTCCTGTGCGGCGTCGTGCAGTAGCACCCCCGGTCCGCGCCACGCCCGTGAGTAATACACCCGCCGACCGTCGGGCAGGGAGCGGAACAGACATTCAAAACGGCTGGGCAAAAGCATGGCGGCTTCATTTCGACGGTCAGCGTGACCCGGCGCAGACGCGCTCAGACTGCCTGCCAGAACGCCGCAGCGATCAGCGCGGCTACTAGCACCCAGCCGCTGGCTGCAGGCTGCCATTGCGCGGCGCCCCAGGCCAGCGCCACGGCCACGGCCACCGAGGCCACATTGCGGGCGTCGCCGAAGATGAGTTGCAAGACTTTTTTCATGCGCGGGCTCCTTGGGGGGTGAGTTGCGGCACGCGCAGCTTGAATGCAGACAGGCGGCCCGCGACGACATAAACGGCGAACAGCAAGAGCAGCGTGGCATCGCCCAGCGGCCACACTTTGGCTTCGTCGAGCAGGCCGCCAAGGCTCCAGAAAGTGCCGAAGGCGAGCAGGGCGCAGGCCACGGTGAACTTGAGGGTGTTCTCAGGCACTTTGGTCAGCGGTGCGCGCAGCACCAGGCCCACCACGATGACGGCGAGCAAGGCAGCCACCGCGCTGCCCGCCGCCTGTCCGTAGCTGATGGAGCGGCCCAGCGCCACCACCAGCAGCCACACCTCCAGTCCTTCGAGCAGCACGCCCTTGAAGGCCACGGCCCAGGCGACGCGGGCTTCGGCGTGGTCGATTTTGTGGCGGGTTTCGGCAAATTCCTTGGCTTCGTCGTGCAGCTTGGTGCGCCCGGCGTAGCGGCGGATGGCCTTGACGTACCAGCGCAGACCGAACAGCAGCAGAAACAGGCCGATGGCGGCGCGGATGAGGTCGATGTCGGCCTGCACCACATTCAGCGCCGTGCCGGTGACGGCGATGAGCGCGGCCACCACCGCCAATGCGGCGGCGGCTGCTCCGGCGGCGCGGGCCCAGCCGATGGTCAGCGCCACGGCAAGCACGATGGTGAAGGCTTCCACCCACTCGACGGCGGAGGCCAGGAAAATGGCGGTCATACCGCCCCATTGGGTTGCGTTCATCAGGTGAGTTCCTCTGTCGTTGTTTTGCGTGTGGGATTCATGGTGGGGTAGAACAGGGTTTGCTCGGCGGCGATGCGCAAGGAGACGGTACTGCCCGCAGCAGGCGCAAGGTCATCGGGCACAGGCAGGCGCAGGGTCACGCCGTGCAGGTCGATGCGCAATTCGGTGTGCTCGCCCACGGTGAGGTGACTAAGCACCCGGGCCTGCACCGGCCAGAGCAGAGCGTCCTGGTTGACGCGGGCATGGGGGAGGTGCAGCGCCGTGGTGCGCAAATACAGGCAGAGCGGCCCATCGGCCAGCGCCTTGCATTGCGGCGGGGCACACACCTCACCCCAAGGCGCATGCAGGCGCCCAGCACGCAGCTGCGCCGGCCACGGCCCATGCGCTCCGGTGAAACGGGCGACGAACTCGGTTGACGGCTGGCGCAGCAGGGCGCGCGGGCTGCTGAGCTGCAGCAGGCGGCCTTGCGCCATCACGCCGACGCGGTCGGCCAAGGCCAGAGCCTCACGATGGTCGTGGGTGATGTAGAGCGCGCTGATGCCGTGCTCGCGCACCACGCTGCCGATGAGATCGCGCAGTTCTTCGCGCAGCCCGGCGTCGAGGTTGGACAGCGGCTCGTCGCACAACAGCAGCCGAGGCCGCACCGCGAGCGCGCGGGCCAGCGCCACGCGCTGCTGCTGCCCGCCGGAGAGCGCATGCGGATGGCGCTCGGCCAGATCGGCCAGGCCCACATCGGCCAGCATGGCGCGGGCTTGTTCGCGCGACTTGTCGCGGCCCAGGCGGTGCAGCGGCAGGGCGACGTTGTCGAGCGCGCTCAAGTGCGGCCACAGCGCATAGTCCTGGAACACCATGCCGAGCTGGCGCTGCTCTGGCGGCAGAAAGGGGCCGCCTGCGGCATCGATCACGGTGGCGCCCAGGCGCATGCTGCCGCCATCGAGCCGCTCCAGTCCGGCCACCAGGCGCAGCAGCGTGGTTTTGCCCGAGCCGGAGGGGCCGAGCAGACAAAGGATCTCGCCTTCCTGCAGTTGCAGGCTGAGGTCGTGCAGCGCGGTGGTGCCGCCGAAGCGCTTGCGCGCCGAATCGATGTGGAGCAGGGTCATGGTTCAGTGGGCGCCGAGTTGGCGCCAGGCCACGGGGGTGAAACGCTGATAGACCCAGCGCGCCAGCAAGGCGAAGGCCAGCAGCACGGCCATGCCGAGCACCTGCAGCCGCGCCTGCTGATGCAACTGGAAACCTCCGGCGTATTGCAGCAGCGCCACGGCCAGCGGCGGATGCCCGGCGGGATAGAGCAACTCAGAGGCCGGCAGCTCGAAGGCAATCGACAGCACCGCCAGCAGCCAGCCATAGAACAGCGCGCCGGACAGCAGCGGTAAATGAATATGGCGCAGGGTTTGCCAGCGCGACAGTCCATGCACCCGCGCCGCGTCGGCCAGGGAGCGGTGCAGTTGCGCCACCGGCCCCATGAGCACACGACTGGTGGCGGGCACGGCCAGCGCCACATAGGCCATGCCCAGCAGCAGACTGCCGCCATACAGCGGCGCGTAAGGCTGGTTGTAGGCCTGCAGATAGGCGGCGGCCAGCACGATGAGCGGCAACGCCATCATCGCCAGCAAGGCCACGTCGAGCAGGCGGCCCACGCGACCGGGGCGGGCAATCAGCCAGGCAATCGGCAGGGCGATGCCCACCGTCAGGCTGGCGGCCACCAGCGCCAGTTGCAGCGAATAGCCGATGGCGGCAAGCAGCGGCGGCAGTGACGCGGCAATCTGCATCCAGCCCGCCTTGGGCCAGGCCACGCCCAGTGCGGCGAAGCTGGGCAGCGCCAGGGCGAACAGGCCCAGCGCGATCAGCAAAACGCCGTGCAGCAACTGATGGCTGGCCCGCAGCCGCACCCGCGCGGCGGGGCGGTGCTTGGCGCCCAGGGTCTGGTGCTGGCTGGCGCGTTGCCCCACGCGGTGCTGCAGGATGAGCGCGGGAATCACCAGCCCGAGCAGCAGCCAGGACGTGGCCGCGGCCAGCGGAAAGTTCAGCGGCATGCCGTTGACCGCCTGATAGATGGCATACGTGCCCATGGTGAAGCCGCTGCTCGCGCCCAGTGTGGCCACCACCGCGAAGTTGCGCAGCGATTCGGCGTAGGCGATGGCAAACCCGGCAGCCAGCGCGGGCAGCAGGGCGTTGAGCCCGAGCCGCAGCCGCCACATCCTGGACAGGCCGTGCACGCGCGCCGCCTCCTGCTGCGCGGCGCTGGTGTGGCGCAGGCTGCCTTGCGCCACCAGAAACACATAGGGCACGACCTTGAGCGCCAGGGTGATGACGATGCCCACCGGCCCGAGCAGCAATTGCGCTGCGTGCAGCGCCGCAGGCCATGCGGCCAGCGGGCCAATCGGTGCGGCCAGAAGCATCCAACCCGAGGCGAGGAAGAAATCGGGGAAGATCAGCAGCAGCCACACCCCGGCTTCAATCCAGCCGCGCCCGTGCAGATCGGTACGTTCGCGCAGCCAGGCCAGCCACAGACCGAACGGCAGCGCCAGAGTGCCCACGGTGAGCGCCACCCACAGCGAGTTGAACAGGGCGTGGAGTTCATAG
Source organism: Thiomonas sp. UBA7699 (assembly GCF_002482605.1). NCBI lineage: Bacteria > Pseudomonadati > Pseudomonadota > Betaproteobacteria > Burkholderiales > Thiomonas > Thiomonas sp. UBA7699. The sequence continues at coordinate 97,655 of NZ_DLGH01000016.1, forward strand.
CCCTGCACGGCGTGCCGCAGCGGAGCAAGCGTCGGTCGCAGGTCACCCTGCAGCAGATGTGGCACCCAGGCTGAGAGCAGAAAGCCCAGCAGCGGATAGGCCCAGAGTGCGATGAATACGGCGGCGGCGAGCAGCAGACCGAGGCGCGATACCCAATGTCGCAGACCAGCCGCCCTGCGGCCAGCCGCTGTTGAGGCGTCGGCGCCGGGCAGCCAGTTCATGGCTTGAAGCAGGGCGATCATGGTGCGTCGCTGTTCAATCTCAGCGGGCGATGTGCGCAGTGAACCAGTCGATCACCTGCGGCTCTTTCGGCCCCCAGACCGCAGGGTCGATCACCAGCGGCTGCACCGTGCCCAGTTGCTTGAGGCTGGGCAGCGGGTCGACGCCCTCGACCAGGGGCAGGTAGTTGGAATCTGCATTGGCATCGCCCTGCTGCATCGCGGCCTGTCCCGCTGGCGACAGCACCCATTGCACGAAGCGCTGCGCCTGTTGCTGCATGGGGCCGGACACGTCCCTGCCGATGGCCAGATCGGACGGCAGCACCGTGGCCGGAGCTGGCGTGGCGATGCGCAGACCGGGCATTTCGTGCAGGAAGCCGATGGCCGCCGAACTCTGCACCACGGCGGCGTCGATCTGGCCGTATTGCAGCGCGCGCAGGGTCACGCTATTGGTGGGGAAGACCTTGAGGCCGTTGGCCTTGAGGCGTGCGAAAAACGCCTTTCCAGGCGCATCGCCCAGGTGTTGCAGCAGACCAGCGACCAGTGGATAAGTCGGCCCGGAGATGGCCGGGTTGTCCATGCCCACCTTGCCGCGCAGCGCGGGCTTGGCCAGATCGTTCCAGGTCTTGGGCCAGTCGGCCGCAGCGATGGCCTTGGGGTTGTAGAGGATGACGCCGGCATAGGTCACGCCCACCGGCTGCCAGCAATGGCTGGGCGGCACGAGTTGCTGGCCCAGCGCGGTGTAGCGCACCCCGGGCGTCCAGCCGCACTGCAGCAGGCCCTGCGCGGCAAAGGTCTGCATGGCCTGGTTGCCGTCGAGCCAGAGCACGTCCCACTGCGGGTTGCGGCTCTCGGCCTGCACCCGCGCCAGCAGCGGACCGGTGCTCAGGTGAATGAGGTTGACCGGAATGCCGGTGGCCTGGGTGAAGGCCTGCGCCACATGCTGGTCATAGCCCATGGCGCCATAAACGGTCAGGGTGGCGGCGTGTGCCGTGCCAAGGGCGGCGGCGCAAAGCGCGGTGCTGCCCAGCAGGCGCGCCAGCTTGTTGACGAAAGAACGGAAGGAGACTGGCATCAGGAATCGCTCAGGTGAAACCGCACCCAGATGGTGAAGGCCATGTTCTTGCCTTGCAGTTCCTTGGGTGTTGCGGGGTAGGGGGCGTTGCGCACGGCTTCCAGCGCGGCATGGTCAAGCAGGTCGGCGCCGCTGGAGGTGACGACGCGCAGATGGCTGACGGCGCCGTCGCGGAAGTCGAAGCCCACCAGCGTCTTGCCGGTGAGCTGCATCATGCGGGCGGCCTGCGGATAGCGCACCGCGGCCTGGATGGCGCTGCGCAACTCGGCCTCGAAAGTGGCCTTGATCGAGGCCACATCCGGCGCTGGGGGAGCAGGGGGCTGCGGCGGTGCGGGCGGCGTGGGCGCGGCCACCGGCATGGCGGGCCGGGTGTCGGGCGCGGGTGC
>NZ_DLGH01000033.1:0-12057 GCF_002482605.1 Thiomonas sp. UBA7699
AGATGGGTTCGGCAAACGCTTACCCAAGAACCCCATCTAATGCCCGCCGATCAGCTTGCGTTGGCTCTCCGACGGGTTCCAGAGTTGAGCAGTCACGCGAATGGCGGCTCCGGCGAACGCGTGATAGACCGGTAGTGGCCGACTCCAGCCCTCGCGATTTTGGCGCAAAGTTGGCGCGCGACCATCGTTGGTCGCGTCGCTGGCATGTTGCCGGCGACGTTCTCTCAGGAGATGTGATGGATGCCTCCCTCCCTACGGGGAATGAGACAGGAGCATGGAGATGAACGTGCAGCCGTTCGGGAGTGGCCTGGCCGCTGCGGTGGCGAGGTGGGTCCCCGAATGGATACGGCATCGATGTGCCCAAAGCGTGATAGACCACGGTCTTCACAAACACCATCGGAGACCCGACATGAATCGTAAGACTGGGATGAACGCAGGGCAAATCCTCGGCATGAGCTGCGGCCTGCAGGTTGTGGGGCTGGACATCGCCAAGCTGGTGTTCCAGATGCACACCGTGGACATGGCCACGGGCGAGATCGTCAACGTGCAGATCAAGCGCGCCAAGGTACTGGAGCACTTTGCCAACCGGGCACCGTGCCTAGTTGGCATCGAAGCCTGCGGCGGAGCGCACCACTGGGCGCGCGAGCTGAGCGCGCTGGGGCATACGGTGCGGCTGCTGCACGCCCAGGCGGTGCGGCCGTTCGTGTCGGGCAACAAGACCGATGCGGCCGACGCGCGGGCGATCTGGCTGGCGGTGCAGCAGCCGGGCACCAAGTGCGTCGGGGTCAAGACCCTGGAGCAGCAAGCCACGCTGACCCTGCACCGCCAGCGCGAGTTGCTCATGAAGATGCGCATCATGCAGACCAACGCGCTACGGGGCCTGCTCTACGAGTTCGGAGCCACCTTCGCCAAGGGAACCAAGGCCCTGTTGGGCGAGGTCGAGGCGGCGCTGGACGCGCTATCGGCCAAGCTGCCGCAGATGGTCGCCGACAGTCTGCGCGAGCAAGTGCAACGCATCAAGGCGTTGGGCGAGGACATTGCCGCCATCGACAAGCGTCTGGCGCTGCAGTTGCGCCAGGACGCCGACATGCGGCGCGTCGCCGAGATTCCGGGCGTGGGCGTGCTCATCGCCACGGCGGCGATTGCCACCATGGGCGACCCGCGCGCCTTCGCTTCAGCGCGCGAGTTCTGCGCCTGGCTGGGGCTGGTGCCCAAGCAATGGGGCACGGGCGGCAAGGTGCGGCTGCAAGGCATCTCCAAGCGCGGAGACAGTTACCTACGAACGCTGCTGATTCATGGCGCGCGATCCGTCCTTCACCACGCCAAGGAGGAGCCGGGGCAGTGGCTGGAGCAGATCCAGGCCCGGCGCCCGGCCAACGTGGTCATCGTGGCGCAGGCGGCCAAGATGGCGCGAACGATCTGGGCGGTCACCGCCCGGCAGCAAGAGTACCAACGGGGCTATCGCAGCGTGCGGCCGCAAGCGGCCTGAGGCGACGACAGCCGATTCAATCACCCAACTTCACGAAAGGATATGGAACACCTTTGTAGGCGATGAGGCAGCAAGACGCAGCGTGATGTGAACCGGTCGGACCGGGGCAAGCCAAACCTGTATGGCTGGTCGGACTTCAACAGTCCGCCGTAGGAGATGAGGCGCTTGTCCGCGAATGACATCGGGGCCCGCGGCAACCTTGGGCAACCAGGCAAACCGCAATCAAGGCCGGATATAAGGCAGCAGCCGACTTCTTCACAACACAACGCAAACGGCTCTTGATCGCCGGGAGGCATCCATATAAGATCGCCATGAACACCCCCGAATCGGATCGGCAGAACACAACCGCCCCATGGAACAAGGGCAAAGTCGTAGGACAGAAGGCCCCGCTGAAACTGAAGGACATCTGGGCCATCCGGGTCCGTCTGCAAATGGAGAACCGCACGCGCGAGCTGGCCTTGTTCAATCTGGGCTTGGACAGCAAGCTTCGCGGCTGTGATCTCGTCGCCCTACGCGTCCGCGATGTCTGCCATGGTGATGCCGTGGCCAGTCGGGCGATCGTGATCCAGCACAAGACTGGCAACCCTGTGCAGTTCGAGATCACCGCGGCGACGCGCGAAGCCGTCGCAGCCTGGATCAAAATGGCTGGGCTGCGGAGTGACGACTACCTCTTCCCAAGCCGCATGCGCGCATCCCCGCATCTCGGTACTCGGCAATACGCCCGCATCGTTCACGGCTGGGTCGAGGAAATTGGCCTTGATGGTCACGCCTATGGCACGCACTCGATGCGGCGGACCAAGCCGACGCTGATCTATCGCAAGACCAAGAATCTTCGCGCTGTTCAATTGCTGCTGGGACACACCAAGCTGGAAAGCACGGTCCGCTACCTGGGGATCGAGGTAGAAGATGCGCTCGACATCGCCGAGCAGATGGAGATTTGACGGCAGCGCCACCCGGCTCCGGTGAAGGCCAGAGTCGGCCACAACCAGCCCATCGCTTGCTCCCCAAAGCCGTCCTTCGAGTGACCGTTCAACTCTGGAACCCGCCGGACGGCCTACGGGCGCTGGCCGGCCTGACCGGTCGGTCGCGCGAACAACCATCGATTGCCAAATGGCCGCAATGCGGAGATCGGCTCAATTCTCAATCCAGTTATGCCCCGCCGCGTCCAAGTCACTTCGTACGTGATCGATGGAGCACGAATTCCCTGGATCATCACACCGCCACTGCTCCAAAGCGACGAGGCTTGCGGGCAGTCTTGAACATGCGTCTGTGTGGTGTCTGTTCGGCACAGATGACCGCTCGGGTTATCCCCCATCCTTATCATTCGTTGATTCGTTAGACTATCCGCATGAACTCGCGAGAACTCAAGAATCACCTCTACGAACAAGTGGCCCGCATCGGCCGGGCCGCGTCCAGCCCCAAGCGGCTAGAGCTGCTCGAAATCCTCGCACAGGGCGAGAAAGCCGTGGAGATGCTGGCGCGGGAAGCTGCCATTGACATCAAACTGGCCAGCGCCCACCTGCGCGTGCTCAAAGCCGCGCATCTCGTCGCCGTGCGGCAAGAGGGCAAGAGTCGGATCTACCGCTTGAGCGGTGTGGATGTCTCAGCGCTGTGGGTAGCCCTGCGCAGCGTGGCTGAAGCCCATGTGGTCGACCTCCAGATGGTCATGCAGCGGTTGTTCGCAGGACCTGAGCGCCTCACCCTGGAAAGCAGCCAGACCTTGCTCGACAAAGTGCGCTCTGGAAACGCGGTGCTGATCGACGTGCGCCCCGAGGCTGAATACCACACCGCGCATCTGCCCGAGGCGCGCTCGCTGCCGCTGTCAGAACTGGAATCGCGGCTGTGCGAACTGCCGCACGACAAGGACATCGTCGCCTACTGCCGCGGCCCGTTCTGCGTTATGGCAGACGCCGCGGTGACACTGCTGGTTCAGCGCGGATTCCGTGCCAGCAAGATCGCCGATGGCGTGCCCGAATGGCAGGCTACCGGTCTGCCGCTGCATTCGCTCGACGTCTGATTTCACGACAACCGACATGCTAGAAAAGCCGCAATGCAAACAATCCTGTTCATCCTCAACGATCCGCCCTATGGCGACGAACGCAGCTACAACGCCCTGCGCCTGGCAGTGACCCTTGCCATGCAGCCGGAGCGGCAGGTGCGCCTGTTTCTGATGGCCGACGGGGTGGCCTGCGCCAAGAGCGGGCAGAAGGTGCCTGCGGGTTACTACAACATCGAGACCATGCTGGGCAAAGTTGTGCAGCGCGGCGAGGTGGCGTTGTGCGGTACCTGCATGGACGCGCGCGGCCTGCGTGACGCGGAGGTGATCGAAGGCTGTCGACGTTCCACCATGGTGGAACTGGCGCAATGGACGGCCCAGGCCGACAAGATTCTTGTGTTCTAACAACTGACAACGAGGAGTTCCCCATGTTCTTCAAACAACTGGCGACGCGCGACGCGAGCCTGTCGTATTTTTTCGGCTGCGGTGGGTTGGGCAAGGCCGTTGCGGTCGATGTGGTCGAAGGCGATGAGACGTGGTTCATCCATGAGGCGGCCAAGGCGCAAGTCACCCTCACCCATGTGATCGACACCCATGTACACGCTGACCATGTATCTGGCGGGCGCAAGCTGGCCGAACTGACGGGCTCGGCGTATTGCCTGCACGAGAACGCGCGTGACTCCGTGCAGTTCGACTTCGAGTCCCTGCATGACGAGCAGGTCATCGCCGCTGGCAATGTGCTGGTGCGCGTGCTGCACACGCCCGGCCACACCCTGGACAGCACCTGTCTGCTGGTGAGCGACAAGCGCCGCAGCGAAGCGCCCTGGTTCGCCCTCACCGGCGACACCCTGTTCGTCGGCGCGGTGGGTCGGCCTGACCTTGCTGGACGCGAGCGCGAGATGGCGGCCATGTTGCATGACAGCCTGCACACCAAGCTGCTGACTCTGCCCGCCGAGCTGGAGATCTTCCCAGGACATCAGGCGGGAAGCGCCTGCGGCGCGGGGCTGTCAGGCAAGCCCTCGTCGACCATCGGGTTTGAGACACGCTGGAACCCGGCGCTCGGCCTGCCGCGCGCGGAATTCGTCGAGCTGCTGCTCGGGCAGATTCCGCCGCGCCCGGCGGAGATGGATCGCATCGTGGCCATCAACACCGGACAGGTCGCGGCCTCGCACGAAGTCTGACCATGACGCCGACACCGCACTGCACACCGCTGCACGCTGATCACGGCACAGCCGTCCAAGCCGAGACGGTTCCCGTGCCGCATCTGCAAGGCATCCGCATCAACCTGCAGCAGTTCATCTGGCAGGCGGTGCAGGTCAGTTTTGTGGGCCTGATGATCGGCATGGAGCGCAATGTGCTGCCGGTGGTGGCGCAGCAGGACTTTGGCGTACCCAAATCGTCTTTCCTCTACCTGATGAGCTTTGTCATCTCCTTCGGGCTGGTCAAGGGCATGCTCAATTTCGTCGCCGGCCGGCTGTCCGAGCGCATCGGGCGCAAGCCGGTGCTGGTGATGGGGTGGCTGGCGGCCATCCCCATCCCGCTGCTGATCTATTTCGCGCCCAACTGGTGGTGGGTGGTGGCGGCCAATGTGTTTCTCGGCATCAACCAGGGATTTGCCTGGAGCATGACCGTGACCAGCAAGGTGGACATCACTCGGCCTGAGCAGCGGGGTCTGGCCACCGGGATCAACGAGTTCGCGGGCTACGCCGCTGTCGGCACCGCGGGCATCGTGACGGGATATCTGGCGCAGCGCGTCGGCGCGCGCCCGGCCCTGCTCGGCTTTGCCCTGCTGGTGATTGCCCTCGGTTTGATCACGGCGCTGGTGTTCGTGCGCGAAACCCTGCCTTGGGCGCGCGCCGAGAGCAGGCGGCACGCCGACGGCAAGCATCAGGGTTTGAAGCCAAGGTTTGCCGAAGGCCTGTCCTCCCATCCCACCTCGATGCAGGTCTTCGCCTTCGTCTCCTTCCGCCACGGCACGTTCTCCGCGCTGTGTCAGGCCGGGGTGGCGAACAAGGTCGCTGACACCCTGCTGTGGGTGCTGTTTCCGCTTTACCTGCACGGCCATGGCCTGAGCGTGGTAGACATCGGCTGGGTCACCGGGGTGTACGGGCTGGTGTGGGGCGCCTCGCAACTGTGGACCGGGCCGCTGTCCGACCGCATCGGCCGCAAGCCCACCATCGTCGCTGGGCTGTGGCTGTTGGCGACAGGCGTGGGCGCGGTCACGCTGGTGGCGGGCATGGTCGCGTGGATCATCGCCGCCGTCGTCATGGGCGTGGGCATGGCGCTGCTCTACCCCAACTTGATTGCCGCGGTGGCCGACATCGCGCACCCGAACTGGCGCAGTTCCGCGCTGGGCACCTACCGCTACTGGCGCGACACCGGCTACGCCCTGGGCGCACTGGCGCTGGGCAGCATCGCCCAAGTCGCCGGGCTGATCGCGCCGGCGTTCTGGTTCACCGCCGCGCTGCTGCTGGGCTCGGGACTGTGGGTGCTGCTGCGGGTGCAGGAAACCCATCCACGCGTGCATGCGGTTTGACTGCATGCCCACACCAGATCCGGTGCGGGCTGAACATCAAAACAGTGTTGAGAGGAGACAGGCCATGACGGCGATTTCTGAATTACTCATCGGCGCCTTTGCCGCCGCTGCGGTGCTAGGCGCTTCGGCCCAGTCCACGCGCTTTTGCCCGCAAGGCGGGCTGCGTGAAACCCTGCTGGAAAATAAGCCGATGCGGCTGGCAGCTTACGGTGTGGCGGTCGGTGTGGCGCTGATGGCGGTGGCGCTGTTGCAACTCGTGCTCGGCCAGACCCTCATGCCCAGCCGCCCGGCGTATACCGGGCCGGTGCTGCAGTGGGGCCGCTATGTGCTCGGCGGCTTGCTGTTCGGCTTCGGCATGGTGCTGGCGCGTGGCTGCCCGCTGCGCACGCTGGTGCGCGTGGGCCAGGGCAGTCTGCAGGCCGTGGTCGTGCTGGTGGTGATGGGGTTTGCCGCGTATGCCATGAGCCGCACCTCACTCTACGGCGTGTGGTTCGCGCCATGGATCGATGGTTGGTCGCTCGACCTGCGCCGCTACGGTATCGCGCATCAGGACCTGGCCACGGTGCTCAGCTTTGCCGGCAACGGCGCGCATGTCGCGTTGGGGCTGGCGCTCGGCACCTTGGTGCTGGCGCTGTGCTGGCGCGCGCTGCCGCTGCGCAAGCACTGGGAACTGTGGTTGGGTGCTGCGCTGATCGGCTTGGTGGTGGTCACGGGCTATGCCCTCACTGCTGGGTCCATCGGCCAGCGGGCGCTGGCCGATGCCGAATTCATGAGTCAGCCGCCGGACGGCCTGGGCGTGCAGTCGTACACCTTCGCCGGGCCGCTATCGGATGCGGCGTATTTCCTGCTGCACCCGTCGAATCAGTCCACCACCTTCGGCGTCATGGCCGTGGCAGGCGTCCTGCTCGGCGCTTTGCTGGCGGCGCTGCTGCGGCGCGACTTCCGCCTGCAGGGCCTGGCCGGCTGGCGCGAGGGCGCACGGCAGGTGTTCGGTGCCATGCTCACCGGTGGTGGCGCCGTGCTTGGGCTGGGCTGCACTGTTGGGCATGGACTCAGTGGTATCTCGGTGCTCTCAGTCGGCTCGATGATGGGACTGGCCTCGATTTTTAGCGGGGCTTGGTTGGCTATACGCATCGAAGTGGGCCCGTCGGCGCGCCGTTCTGTCCTGGGCGCAGCGTTGACGCCGGTGTCGAGACTTTGATTCTCAAAATCTTGACGCCATCAACTGTGGCGACATCAACCATCGTGGCGGTTTTCCGGCTCGGGACTGTCGCATGGTGATCAACAAGCCCGTGACCTAGGCCCTCGGTAAAACTCCGAACGCAAGTCATGCCGGCGATTCTTCCAGAGCAACCTTGATGAAACCCTTCGAGATCACCCATCCCATTGATTCAACTTTCGCTTTGCAAAAGCAGGCTCGCTGGTGGCAACGCTTGTTGACCATGCCGATGGCGCTGGCTGCCGCCTTGTTGTTTGGCGCGCTGCCCACCGCGCAGGCCCAGGACAGCAAATTTCTGCCGCCCGACGAGGCCTTCCACTTCGTGGCCGCCGTGCAAGGCCCCAAAGCCCTGTTGCTGACGTTCGACATCGCCAAGGGCTACTACCTTTATCAAGAGCGCTTTCACTTCGAGCCGCAAACTCCAGGGGTTACGCTGGGCAAGCCCGGTTTTCCGCCGGCGCACAAGAAGTTTGATGTCAACCTTGGCCACGAGGTCGAGCATTACCGCACCCAGGTCATCATCCCCCTGCCGGTGACGGCTGCCCCGGCCAGCTTCAAGCTGCAAGTCACCTACCAGGGCTGCTCCGACCAGGGCCTGTGCTATCCACCGATCGACAAAATCGTCGACGTCAGCCTGCAGGGTTTCGGCGGCAAGGGCAGCGCGACGATGGAAGCCGACGCCGGCGATTCGGCCAGCGCTTCAGGTGGATCCTCAGGTAACACCTCAGGTAACACCTCAAGCAGCGCAGGCGCCGCCTCTGGCGGCTTGCTCAGCGGCCTGTTGGGAGCAGGTTCAACAGCACCTGCGGCCGGCAACGCCTCCGGCGCAGCGACTGCGGCGCCATCCCCCGCATCCCAAGCCGCCCACGCGTCGGTGCCTGCGAGCAGCGCGGTTGATGCGTCCGCCACCGCAGCGCCCGCAGTGGGCGCCAGCACCAGTCCAGGTGGCGCGGCAAGCGCCACAGCAACGGGCGGCGAGTCCTCGCGCATCGGTGCCGCGCTGGCTTCTGGCAGCCTGCTGTCCATCATCCCCATGTTCCTGCTGTTCGGTCTGCTGCTGGCGTTCACGCCCTGCGTGCTGCCGATGATTCCCATTCTGTCGAGCATCATCGTCGGCCAGGGCGACAAGGTGTCGCGCGGCCGCGGACTGGCGCTGGCCGTGGTGTATTCGCTGGGCATGGCGCTGGTCTACACCGCCTTCGGTGTGGCCGCCGGTCTGCTCGGACAAGGGCTTGCTGCATCACTGCAAAACCCCTGGGTGCTGTCGGTGTTCGCGCTGCTGTTGGTGGTGCTGTCGCTGTCCATGTTCGGCTTTTATGAACTGCAATTGCCCAACAGTCTGCAAAGCAAGCTGTCCAACACCTCCGGAAAAATGCAGGGTGGGCATTTCATCGGCGTGTTCATCATGGGCGGACTGTCGGCCCTCATCGTTGGCCCCTGCGTCGCCGCGCCGCTGGCCGGCGCGCTGCTCTACATCAGCCAGACCGGCAACGCCTTCATCGGCGGCGTCGCCCTGTTCGCGCTGGCGGCCGGCATGAGCGTGCCCCTGCTCATCGTCGGCTTCGGCGCCGGCACCCTCCTGCCCAAGGCCGGTGGCTGGATGGACGGAGTGAAGTATTTCTTCGGCGTGCTGCTCATCGCTACCGCGCTGTACATGATCACCCCCGTATTGCCCGACTGGCTGCTGATGCTGGCCTGGGCCGCGCTGCTGCTGGTGAGCGCCACCTTCCTGCGCGTGTTCGACCGCTTGCCTGATGCCGCATCCGGCTGGATGCGACTGTTCAAGGGTTTGGGCGTGGTGTTGGCGCTGACAGGAGCCGTGCTCGTCATCGGCCTGGCTGCCGGCAACCGCAACGTCCTGCAGCCACTGGCCGGCGTGGGCGGCAGCGCAGCGGGCGGGGCCGCCGTGGCCAGCGTACCTCCCGCGCAGTTCCAGCGCGTCAAGACCGTGACCGAGCTCGACCAAGTGGTGGCCAGCAGCAGCAAGCCGGTGATGCTGGACTTCTACGCCGACTGGTGCGTGTCGTGCAAGGAGATGGAGCACTTCACCTTCACCGACCCCGCCGTGGCACAACAGATGGCCGGCATGACGCTGATTCAGGCCGATGTCACCAGCAACAACGCCGACGACAAGGCCCTGCTCAAGCGCTTCCAGCTGTTTGGTCCGCCCGGCATCATCTTTTTCAAGGACGGCAAGGAAGTCGGCCGCGTGGTCGGCTTCGAGGACGCCAAGACCTTCCTGGCGTCGATGCAGCGCGCGGGGGTGTGATGCAACGAACACTGGACATTCGACCGTCGAGGTCGCAAGCGGCGCATTCAGCGACTGAACCGCATGCCACCCGGGTGAAACGGTCGGCCTGCTGCTCGCATGGTCTTTGACATGCGCTGATGGGGCGCTAGAATATAAATATTCATTCATATAAACAGTGATTCATTTCTCGCCATGGCACTTTCTAGCTCCGAGCAAACCCAAATGGTGGCCGCGTTCAAGGTGCTGGGCGAACCGACCCGTCTGCGCATCCTGTGCGGATTGGGTTCGCAATGCCGCCCGGTCACCGACATCATCCAGGCCACCGGCGTGGGCCAGACCCATGTCTCCTTTCATCTGCGCATGCTGCGACAAGCTGGCTTGGTGCGCGCTGAGCGCCGCGGCGCGTTCATCTATTACTGCCTTGCCGACCCGAGTCTGCCAGGCATCCTGCAGGAGCTCGCGAACTGGCTGAGTGCTCGCCAGATTCCACCGCGCAACGGCACGTCTGAGCCTCGCCGATCTGGGGCAGTGACGGCAACAACGACTTTGGAGGTGAGATCATGATGTGGTTCAACGGCCCCTGGGGCGGATTTCCCTGGATGTGGATTTTTCCGCTGATTTTTCTGATTATTTTGGTGATCTTCCTGTACCGCAGCACCGGTGGACCGATGTGCGGTGGCTCTGACATGCACCGACGCGGATCAAGCGGCCAGCCAAGCGCGCGGGACATCCTTGATCAGCGCTATGCGCGCGGAGAAATCAGTGCAGATGACTACCAGCGCATGAAAAAGGATCTCGAAACATGATGCAGGAACGCTTGTTTCCCGCCACCGCGATGCCCGATCAGGATTGGTGGCAGGCCTTGTGGCCCGATCCGGTCGGCGTGATCAAGGCGTTGCGCGTCGAGCGAGGAATGACCGTGGTCGATTTGGGCTGCGGAGATGGCTATTTCACCGCGGCCATTGCCAGGCAGGTCGGGCCTGGGCGCGTCATCGGCTTTGACCTCGATCCGGCCATGCTGGAGCAGGCGCAAGCCGCTTGCGAGGGGCTGGCGAATTGCGATTGGCTGCTTGGCGACGCGATGGATCTGAGCCGGTTGATCCCCGCACCGGTGGACTATGTCCTCATCGCCAACACCTTCCACGGCGTGCCGAACCCGACGGCACTGTCTCGGGAAGTTGCCGCCGCGCTGAAACCTGGCGGGCGTTTCGCCATCGTCAATTGGCACCCCATCACGCGCGAGCAAACACCTGTGTTGGGTCAACCGCGGGGACCGCGCACGGATTTGCGCATGTCTTGCGCGCAGACGCAAGCCGTGGTCGAGCCAGCGGGCTTTGCCCTGGAAGCGCAGGTCGAATTACCTCCCTTCCACTACGGCGCTATTTTCATCCGTCCCCACTGAGACCCAACAGGAGCGAGCCATGTCCAACGCACAGGATGTCATCGAACACTACAACCGCTTTCATTCCGCGGTCTACGGGCCGGAAGGCGCTCTCGACCGAAAGACACGCCACCTGATCTGCCTGGGCGCTGCGCTCGGCGCGAGTTGCGAGCCCTGCACGAAATACGCCCTCGGTGTCCTGCGAGAACTCCAGACAAGCGACGCCGAGATCGATGAGGCCATCGAAGTCGCGATGACCGTGGGGGCCAGCAGCGCCAGGCTCTTGGCCAAGAAGGTTCGGGCTGAGAACGCGTAGCACCAGACGAATCCAGCGAAATCAATCACCAGGAGATTCAACATGGAACCCAAAGATCAAGACATGAAAGCAAGCGGCGAATCGCAACCCGAACAAGGTGGCGCTGCCAATCCGATGATGATGGGCATGGGCATGATGAAAAAGATGATGGCCAAAATGGGCTCGGGTGGCGAAAACCCGATGGCCATGATGCAGGAAATGATGGGGCAGATGGAAGGGAAGCAGGGGAGCAGCGAGGCCGCCAACCCCATGCAGAACATGATGGGCATGTGCATGAGCATGCAGGCCGACATGCTCAATGCGATGCACAAGGCGACGACGATGGCAGCGTTCGCGACGCCGGAACTGCATGCGCTGTTTGCCACCTGGATGGAGAATCTGGAGAGTGAGGCGCTTGCGGCGCTGACTCAACAGGGCGAAGTCGATACTGCTGCGCTGGCTTCACAACTCAAGATCAGCGAGGCCAGCGCAATCCATCTTGTGGCGCAGTTAGCCACGCAGGGCAAGGTCCATCTGCGGGCCCAGACATCGGCAGCTCCGGCGAACTGACGTTGGTCGCTCAGCACGACAGCTTCGGCAAATTTTTTCCTCAACGTACTCAACCTAGGAGATTTCAATGACAGTCAATCGCATGGTCAGCATCATGGCCGGGTTCATGGTGTTGCTCAGTCTGGTGCTGGCCCAGATCATGGGGCAGATCGACCTGTTTCACCCCACCTGGCTGTGGCTCACGGCCTTCGTTGGCCTGAATCTGTTTCAAATGGGGTTCACGGGGTTTTGTCCGGCAGCTCTGGTGTTCAAGGCGCTGGGCTTCAAAGAGTCGACGGCTGCCTGTGGCACGAACAAGCTAGGAGACCGTCGGACTTGAG
>NZ_DLGH01000020.1:0-130028 GCF_002482605.1 Thiomonas sp. UBA7699
TCAAAATTCCATCGGCACGAACAGCTATCGAAGCCCGGCGGCTTGCGCGCGTGCGGATTGCCCGCGAACGAGGAGGAGACAGACTGATAGAGGGCTTGCCCATAGCCAACAGCCAGTTCAGCGACGATGTAGGGCTGGACCTGCGATGCGACCGCCCGCACCGCTCCGGGGTACTGCTGCACCTGGATCATCAGGGGCATGAATCCGATCCCGCTCATGTTGATGAGCTGCTGTTCCGCAGCGGTTAGCGGCTGGCCAGCGATGATCTGGTTCACGATCCCAGGATCACCGCCACTCTCGCCCCACATCAGGTTGCGAACCCATCCCTTGATGCCTTGGTAATTCAGGCTGGAAAGCGTCTGCGTGCTGGTCTGCAGGCAGCTCAGCGCGGACGTGTCGGAGGGGTTCGACGGGAAAGCGGGGTAGCTGACGGAGGATGAAGACGCCCAGGCCTGGCACACATTCACCTGGGCGTTTGGAGTGCCGTCCACCATGTCCTTCAGGGATAGGGTGGCTGGGACGTTGATCGGGGTGTCGCCCGCCGTAGCCCCCATGGCCGATGCATCTGTCTGGTCAGCCTGCGACATGCCCGGACGAATGATCTCCGAGCCGACCAAGCTCATCAGGATTTCCTTGGTCACGTTGTCTTGGGAGATCAACTGGTCACTCTGGGAGTTTTCGAGGGCCTTCCAGGTCATGTTGCCGAAGATCAGATCAGTCGCTGCAACGGTCTGCTGCTGCCCGTTGTCGCCGGTCACCGTTGCAGTCTTGCTGGCCAGTGCGGTTTCATTCGTGCCAGGAGCGGACTGCGTGTTGTTGAAAGCCTGGAAGATGTCCGACGCCACGCCAGTTGCCGAAGACATGACTTGCCCAACTGATTTGTCGATGGAAGTGAGGCTATCGCCAACGGACCTGGTAGCCAGCCCATGCGCGAGTTGGCAGGTGTTCTTGAGCGAGCTGTTCATCTTCTGCATCGCGCTCTGGATCGAGGAGAGCAGCGCCCCGCAGGAGTGGCACATCGAGTTGATGGCGAGCTGAAAGGCGTACCCCAACGCCTGCTGACCGATCTGCCGCAGCAGGTTCTCGAAGGCCTGCGCGTTCACAAAGCTGAACGATCCCATGAACAGATCGATGCCGCCGCAGCCTGCGCCGATGTTGGGGGGAGAAAACGACACGAGGTTCACGTCCTGGATCGGCGTGCGCACAGCGACGTAGCCGCCTGAAATTACGCCCGAGTTTTGTGTCTGGTAGACGCCGGGACTGCCGGCGGCGGTGTACATCCCAGAGAGCACTGAGTTGAGGTCGGCCTGCGCAGGCGAGAGGGCTGCGGCAGAGATCAGTAGGCCAGCCGCAAGCATCGCGGCAATGGGTTTCAGGTCAAACGGCATCCCCAGCCTGTCGGCTGGGGAAAACCAAACCTCAGCTTGCAGGGGGCCGGTGCCCGGCCCTTGCGGCTGTCGCCGCTTATTTTTCAGAACATTATTCATTTTCGGTCCTTCGCAGGCGCTGTGAATGGGATAATTTGTGCGCCCCGGTAATCTTGATAAAAAACGTCGTCCGATTCCTGGTAATAGGTCAAATGCACGTACTGCATACTGGTTTGGCATTCCATCAGCAAGGCCCATAGCACTGCATAATGCCCCGCCTTGAAATACGTCAAATGCCGACCCCGCAGAGACGATATTGAGGAGAGCATCTGATCGACGACTTGCTCCACACCCCAAGTTCTTGTAAGCCAAAAAATATGCGTTTCACAGTCGTCAATAATTCGGCACTGCTCCTTTTTGCTGAGAGGCCGAGTGATGATTTTCCCATTATTAGGGTTAACCGTTTCCGCCAGATCTTGCTTAATAGCGCGACGAATTGAATCAAAAACCCAACGCTCCACCTGGATATAAAAATGTCCATCCATGTTCCAGGCCATTATTTTTCTCCCTTGGCCGCCAGGCGAGCCTTCAAAATTTTAACGAGAGCGCGAATTCCACGAATCGAGTATCTACACCCAAAGAATATTGCGGCTTGAATGGGTGTGATAATGGCGGCGGTGAGAAGAAAAAATTCAAGAATTAGTTTGATATTCATTTTGAAATCCTGTAATCGATTCAATTAGTTTTTGGCTTGGCGCCGACAGGCGCAAGGGCGGGCGAATTTTTGCGTTGGAATACCCCCATTCCTTGCCCGCCCCTTTGCACGCCTGGGGTTGCTTTTGCACCCGCGACAGCGGGGTGGCGGGCCGCAGGCCCGTCATGGAGGTTGTGGGTTTGGCAGGCTGCCAAGCTCCAGCGAGGCAGCCTTGCCGCCCCTACTCGTAGGGGCTACTTGTATGAAGTGGTTTTCAGAGGGGGACTGTCCGCCGCTGGGCGCAAAGATGTCCGCCGCTGGGCGTATCGGATCGAGTCGGCGGGTGATGCTGGCCTGCTCGCCCTGCATGGAGCAGTTGAATTGGCCGTCGCAGCTATTGATGGCAGCCAGCGCCCGCCTGATCTGTGACCTCCGCTGGCTGCGGCGGCGGCGGTCCTCTGCGACCGCCCCGAAGACGTGCGCTTCAAGCGCTTCTAACCCGATCTGCCGCGCACCTGTTCGCCCAGTAAACCAGGCACAAAGCCAGGCATAAAGCACGCGAGCAGTAGGCGTTGGCAGCGACCTGTAGATCAACATCGAGATGGGCGCATAGCTCCTGCCCCCCAGCACCGCAGCAGTGCTGCGAGGGTTGAGTCTGACAACGACGCTGCCGGCCTCATCGCCTTGCCCGATTGCCCCGGCCAGCAGGTGTGTGATGCCCCACTCTCCGCTTGCCCCCTCGGCATACACAGTGACCATGGCAAGCCTTTGGAATGCCAGCCTGACACCTTCGCGCGTGTTGCTGCCTGGCCGGTCTGGCAGGCCAGCAACCCTGCAAAGCTCCGCAAGTGTGGTCTTGACTTCGATGGCCTGTGCGGCGCCCGCCGCGTTCTCCTGAGGCTGGGCGTCCTGCGGTGCGTTGGGATGCGGCAGGGCTGGCAACAAGCCGGCGGCGAGCGCGTTTTGCAGGCTTCCGCCGCGTGCGGCGATCGCGAGCAAGGCGAAAAACACGGCTTGCTCAAACTGGCTCATCTCCACGCCCATGACCCTGACTGCGCCGCCTGCAAAGCGTTGCAGAATGCGTACCTCACGGCGCTGCGCCCCATCCGGCAGCGGGCGGAACATGCTGATAAGTCCCAGTGCCATTTCATGCCGCGCAACTTGGCGAGTTCGCTCCACGTCAGCCCTGGCAGCTGCCGGGAAACGCTTGCTGCGCTTCGCCTTGTATTTAGAAGGGGTTTGCATTTTGCCCCCCCTTCTTTTTTTCATGCTTGTTTTCTGACTTATCGCTAATTGTCAGATCGTGAGGTATTAAACAGCCTGATTTTGGAGGTCGCTTGTACCACCTGACTATGTTGATCGGCCCTTCGTTGTTTTTTGTGATTTCCGCTCGACAGTAAAGTTTCTTTTCCGTATCAGGTATCTTTTTCCCATGCTCATCGAACCCATTTTCGCTGCCGTGCATGTTTCTGACATTTATGATCCAGCGCGAATCATCGATAATTGCGGACGAGCCGCGACCCGACGAATCGTCCAAGTTGTCGATCAGTCGTGCGGATTTCGAATTGTGGTGCGCGAAATTGATGTGCGGACCCGCGTCCATCGCGGCAAACTCAAGCTTTCGGAAAATCCGCTTGATTTCACTAGACTTGTTTTCATCAAGACCATGAGCGCGCGATAAGGTGTCAACAATAACAAGTTTCTGCTCTTGGCAGATACTATGAAACCATTTTGCGCAATCGTCATTTTCAAGCGCGAAATCCTTACCCAGTCCGTCGAATACAGTCAGATTTTCAAGCGCCCGCTCCTGGGATTTCCAGTGCCACGGCTCACCGAGATATTGATAATGGTCGATGATGTTCCATAGCCGTCGATGCAATTTCTCGTGAGAATCTTCGAGCGTGAGAATGGTCACCGGGCCGGTGACCACGTTTCCTAGCCCAAGCAAATCGCAGCCGCCCGCAATAGAAAGCGCAAGCTGGTAGAGGAAAAAAGATTTTCCTGATCCCCCTGCGCCGATGGTGCCGCCCACTGTTTTTAATGTCGGGCCGTTTTGGAAGAGGAAGTGAGGGGGTGCAGGGCGAGTTTTCGCCCACCCCGCAACATCGACGCGAGTTGGCAGGGCAATTGGGGTTTGGGCGGAGGCCATCACTCAGCCCCTCGCAGAGCCCGCCGCCGTTCCTCTGCCAGTTGCTCAGCCCGCGTCGGCCGTCCGACTCGACGTTGTCCTCCAAGTGGTGGTTGAGTCTGCTGAGCAGCGTCCGGTGCGTGTTCACCAGACAAAAACTCAGCAATGTCCTGTATGCGGACATAATGCCGCTCACCTTGCCCGCCATAAACTGGCACAGGGAATCGGCTTGTTTTTAGAAGTTCATAGCCTGCCACTTTTCCTTTCCCCAGGATGAGGCGGCTGGCATCTTCAATGCAAATCCGGGCCGGGTATTTTTCCAGCAAAGAACACAAAATGTGCGAATAACGATCCACTTCTGAACCTCATTCATCGGCCAA
The DNA here is from genome assembly GCF_002482605.1 of Thiomonas sp. UBA7699. Classification (NCBI taxonomy): domain Bacteria; kingdom Pseudomonadati; phylum Pseudomonadota; class Betaproteobacteria; order Burkholderiales; genus Thiomonas; species Thiomonas sp. UBA7699. The sequence continues at coordinate 4,570 of NZ_DLGH01000020.1, forward strand.
GCGCGAAGCGCCCAGCGAAACTAAGAGGCGTGAGGGCAGGCGGCCTGCGGCTGGCACGCGCGCACAGCTGCGCCTTGAGCAGCCGTGAACCACGGGGGTTTGCCCCGCGCGTGCTGACCGATCAGGTCAGGGCGGGATCGGGGTGTGCGAAACGGGGGGAGAGAACGGCCGCGACGCGGCGGGAACTGCGCACTGGATCAGAAGGCGGCTGCCTCAACTGCCGGCCGGCGGCAACGAGCAGGCTGCAAAGCTCGTCGGTCAGGTCGAGGCAATCGCGAAGCACTGCCTCGCTAGCCTTGGCTGCAAGCCGCGCCGCCAGGGCGACCAAATCAAAGCGCTTGGCCAGGAGCGCCGCAGCCAAGCCCAAAACCACGATCCCGGCTGGAGGCGCACTGGGCAGGCCGGTCGGCGTGACAGCGGCCCAGAAAGCGTCCTCGAACTGCGGCGAACCGGGCTCAAGCTCGCCCCACACACTACAAGCTGTGAGGTCGAAGTCGGGGGCGAGTTCTAAGGACATGATGAAAGCGTAGCAATCCCAACCATGGAACGCAAGCAAAAGTTCAAAAAAATCCATTTAGAACAACAACTTGTATGCTTACATGCATCGGTATTTCTGGTGCAGTTCTTGGTGCAAATTTGGTGCACTGAGCGGTGAAACCGGACTGAACTACAGTGAACGCTATTGAACCCAAGAAAACAAAAAAGCCCTGACGAATCAGGGCTTTGGTGTAATCTGGCGGAGACGGAGGGATTCGAACCCTCGATGCGCTTTTGGCACATACTCCCTTAGCAGGGGAGCACCTTCGGCCACTCGGTCACGTCTCCAGTTGCCTCAAGTTTCCTTTTGGCAAATTGCTTGTGGCTTCATGCGTTTAGCAAAGTCGGCAATTATTACACGCATTCACCTGCGATCGCCACCTTGACGGAAAACGTCGCGGCTTAGACGCTTTGTTCTAGGTCGAAGGCCTTGTGCAAGGAGCGCACCGCAAGCTCCATGTACTTTTCTTCGATGACCACCGAGACCTTGATTTCCGAGGTGGAGATCATCTGGATGTTGATGCCTTCTTCCGACAGGGTGCGGAACATTTTGCTGGCCACGCCGGCATGCGAGCGCATGCCCATGCCCACGATGGAAACCTTGCACACTTTCGGATCGCCGAGAATTTCCTTGGCGCCGATGTGGGCCTGCACGCTGGACTTGAGAATGTCGAGCGCACGCGCGTAATCGCCCCGGCCCACGGTGAAGGTGAAGTCGGTGAAACCGGCCACGCTCTGGTTTTGCAGAATCATGTCGACTTCGATATTGGCCTCGCCCACGGCGCTGAGAATCTGATAGGCGATGCCGGGCCGGTCGGGCACGCCAACCACGATGATCTTGGCTTCGTCGCGGGCAAAGGCGATACCCGACACCACGGCTTGTTCCATGTTTTCGTCTTCCTCAAAGGTGATGAGTGTGCCGCTGCGCGACTCTTGCTCCAGCGGCAAGTCCCACGGGGTCAGGCTGGAGAGCACGCGCAGGCGAACCTTGTACTTGCCCGCGAATTCCACCGAGCGGATTTGCAGCACCTTGGAGCCCAGGCTGGCCATTTCCAGCATTTCTTCGAAGGTGATGGTGTCGAGCCGCCGGGCTTCGGGCACGATGCGCGGATCGGTGGTGTAGACGCCGTCGACGTCGGTGTAGATCTGGCATTCGTCGGCCTGCAAGGCCGCTGCGAGCGCCACGCCCGAGGTATCTGAGCCGCCCCGGCCCAGGGTGGTGATGTTGCCCTGCGCGTCCACGCCTTGAAACCCGGCAACAACGGGGATGATGCCCTGAGCGAGATCGGCCTTGAGTTTGTCGGCGTCGATGGATTCGATGCGGGCCTTGGTGAAGGCGCTGTCGGTATGCACGGCGATCTGCGCGCCGGTGTAGCTTCGAGCTTTGCGCCCCAGCGCCTGCAGCGCCATGGACAGCAGGCCGATGGTGACCTGCTCGCCGGTCGATGCCACGACGTCGAGTTCGCGCGGATCGGGCTGGGGTTGGATTTCTTTGGCCAGCGCGATCAGGCGATTGGTTTCACCCGACATCGCGGAGACCACCACCACGACCTGATGCCCGGCTTCGTGCCATTTGGCCACGCGCCGGGCCACGTTTTTGATCCGTTCGGCTGACCCCACCGAGGTGCCGCCGTATTTCTGGACGATGAGTGCCATGAGAAATGCGTTCGAGAGCTGCGAAAGTCTCTTTGCCCGGCGCACGATGCACCTGACCGTTTCGCTGCAAAGCTTCGCATTCTAGGCGTTCTCTGCTGCGGCATCGCCCCATTTCAAACGCAGACAAGCCCCCTGACGCTGAAGGATGCAGCCTGGCAGACGCAGTTCGAGGCGATGCGCGCCCTGCCCAGTCCGCAAGACTTGTCGCACTAGTTCGTCGGTCCGCGCACGGTCCAGTCGCTGCCCGTTTTGCCGCAGCCAGAGCCGCAACACTTCGCTGGCGGCGGCCGCGCCCAGGGCGCGCAAGGCGGCAAGATCCACCCCCTGGGGTTGCAGGCAGAGGCGCAATTGCTGCGCCGCCGTCGATTGAATCTGCCCGTCGGCCGCGGCGCACAAGGCGGCGCTGCGGCCCAGCGTCTGCCGATAGGCGGGTTCGAGCCGGGCGAGAACCGGCACCAGTTCATGCCGGATGCGGCTGCGCCGGAACGCGGGGTCGGCGTTCATCGGATCGTCCAAAAAGCTCACCGCCTGCGACTTAAGCCAGCTCCGCAATTCGGCCGCGCCGCAGTCCAGCAAGGGTCGCGCAAAGCTGCAGCCGTGGCGCTGCATCTGCGCGGGCATCGCCGCCAGGCCGCGCGGCCCTGCCCCGCGCAACAAGGCGAGCAAGAGCGTCTCAACCTGATCGTCCCCATGCTGCGCAAGCAGAACCACCGCGCAGTTTTGCTCGCGCGCAAGCTTGGCCAGCGCCAAATAGCGGGCCTCGCGCGCGACTTCTTCCAAGCTCTGTCCCTGCGCCACATCGACCTGCAGAGTGGCCTCGGCATACGCCACATCGAGGGCGGCGCAGGCTTGGGCGCAATGTTGCGCGAACAACTGGGCCGAGGTTTGCAAGCCATGATTGACGTGCAAGGCACAAAGCCGCCCACAGCCCCAGAGCGTGCGGGCCGCGAGCAGCAAAGCCGTGGAATCGGCCCCGCCGCTGAAAGCTATGCCGATTCTCTCGGCCTGGGCGACGCCGGGGTGTTGCGACGCGAAACGCTTGAGCGCGGCAAGCGCGGGGTTGTTCAGCAAGGGCAGCGCCGACTGTGCAGCCGACGAGGTGGACCCATCAAGTGAACCGACGAAGGTGGTCAACGTCCCGCCGTCTTGGTGTCTTCGAATTTGCCAAAGCCCTGCAGCCGCTCCAGCCGCTGCTTCACCAGATCGGCCGGCTTGGTGTGCTGAAAGTGGCGCAGCGATTCGCCCAGCGCGCGCTTGAGCGAAGCCGCCATCGCCGCAGGGTCGCGGTGTGCGCCGCCCACCGGCTCGTTGACGATCTTGTCCACCAGGCCCAGCGCCTTGAGCCGATGCGCCGTGAGACCCAGCGCCTCGGCGGCTTCCGGCGCTCTTTCCGCGCTCTTCCAAAGTATGGAGGCGCAGCCCTCGGGTGAAATCACCGAGTAGATCGAATACTGCAGCATGAGCAACTGGTCGCACACCGCAATAGCTAACGCCCCGCCCGATCCGCCCTCACCGATGATGGTGGAAATGATGGGCACTTCGAGTTGCGCCATCTCGTAGATATTGCGGCCAATGGCTTCGGACTGGCTGCGCTCCTCAGCATCGATGCCGGGATAGGCGCCAGGCGTATCGACAAAGGTGAAAATAGGCAGGTGGAATTTTTCGGCCATTTTCATCAGCCGCAGCGCCTTGCGATAGCCCTCGGGCTTGGGCATGCCAAAGTTACGCATCGCGCGCTCTTTGGTGTCGCGCCCTTTCTGGTGGCCGATCACCATGCAGGCCTGCCCGCCCAGACGCGCCAGGCCGCCCACGATGGACAGGTCGTCGGCAAAGGCGCGATCGCCGTGCAGCTCGTGAAAGTCGGTGAAGATCTGGTGGGCGTAGTCGAGGGTGTAAGGCCGCTGGGCGTGCCGCGCAATCTGCGTGGTCTGCCAGGGCGTGAGCTTGGCGTAGAGGTCTTTGGTGAGCTGCTGGCTTTTTTTCTGCAAGCGCCCGATTTCTTCGGAGATATCGACGGCAGACTCATCTTGCACAAAGCGCAGTTCGTCGATTTTGTTCTCGAGTTCGGCAACCGGTTGCTCGAAATCGAGAAAGACTTTTTTGCTCATATTCACCTCGGGAAATGATCCGCTCCTGCGTTGCAAACATGCAAAACAATGCGCAAATCAATACGCAACCGGCAACGGGTCCAGACTGCGCCAAATATACCAAGTCCCCACTGAACGCCACGGCGCCCAGGCGGCCGCCACTTCGCGCACCTCGCTCTGGGTCACGGGCTCGCCGGCGAAGTAAGTCTGGCTCACGCCTTTGATCAGCCCCAGATCGCCCAAGGGCAGGACGTCCGGGCGCATGAGGTGAAAGATCAGAAACATGTCCGCCGTCCAGCGGCCAATCCCGCGGATGGTCAGCAGTTCAGCGGCGATGGCCTCGTCGTGCATCTCTTGCCATTGGTCCGGATGCACCTCCCCGGCGTGGAATTTGACGGCGAGGTCGCGCACATAGCCCGCCTTGCGACCCGACAGGCCGCAAGCACGTAGAGCCTCGTCATCGAGGCCGACCAGATGTTCCGGCGCGACTTGGGGCACGGCGGCACAGAGCCGATCCCAGACCGTCTGCGCCGCCTTGACGGAAATCTGCTGACCGATGATGGAACGCGCCAGAGTCTGAAACGGATCTCCCCGGCTTTGCAGCCGCGTGCCCGCATGCGTCTTGATGAGTTTGCGCATCACGCGATCGGTGCGCTGCAGGTGGGCGCAGGCCTTGTCCCAATCGAGCGGGATGGGGCCTTTGGTGGACACGACCGTATCCGACCAAGCCGGTGCTCGCGCCATCAAGCCGCCCTCCATACCGTGATCCCGCCCGGCTTGTCTTCGAGCACGATGCCCTTGGCGCTGAGCTCGGCGCGGATGCGATCGGCCTCGGCAAAGTTGCGCGCCTGTTTGGCGGCGATGCGTTCCTGCACCAATTGCTCCACCCACGCCGCATCCACCGCGGCGGCCTTGCTTTGCAGGAACTCGCGCGGGTTCTGCTGCAGCAGACCGAGCACGCCGCCCAACCCTTTCAGCAGCGCCGCTAGATCGGCATCGCCCGTTTTGTTGACCTCGGTCGCCAACTCGAACAACACCGCCATGGCCTCGGGTGTATTGAGATCGTCATTCATCGCGGCGGCAAAGGCCTGCGCGCGCGGGTGGCTCCAGTCGAGCCGTGCAGGCAGATCAGCGAACGGGTCGAGCGCGGTGTAGAGACGGGTGAGCGCAGCGTGGGCGTCTTGCAGGTGTTCGTCGCTGTAGTTCAGCGGGCTGCGATAGTGCGCACGGACGATGAACAGCCGCACGGTTTCGGCGTCCACATGCTGGAGGATGTCGCGGATGGTGAAAAAATTGCCCAGCGATTTGGACATTTTCTCGCCGTCCACCCGCACAAACCCGTTGTGCAGCCAGACATTGGCCATGGGCTTGCCGCTGGCCCCCTCGCTTTGCGCGATTTCGTTCTCGTGATGCGGAAATTGCAGATCGGCCCCGCCGCCGTGAATATCGAAAGTCTCACCCAGCAGTGCGCAGCTCATGGCCGAACATTCGATATGCCAGCCGGGTCGGCCCGGGCCGTCATCGGAAGGCCATTTCACCTCCTCGGGCTCGGCGGGTTTGGCCGCTTTCCACAGCACAAAGTCCAGCGGATCTTGCTTGGCGGTATCGACCTCCACGCGCTCTCCCGCGCGCAGTTCATCGAGCGACTTGCCCGACAACTTGCCGTAGCCGGGAAACGCGCGCACATGAAAGTTCACATCGCCCGCGCTGTCGCGATAGGCCAGACCGCGCGTTTTGAGCTTGCCGATCAGGTCGAGCATCTGCGGCACATAGTCGGTGGCGCGCGGCTCATGCGTAGGCCGCTCCACGCCAAGGGCGTCGGCATCTTCGTGCATGGCGGCGATGAAGCGATCGGTCAAGGCACGGATGGTTTCGCCGTTTTCCTGCGCGCGGCGAATGATTTTGTCGTCGATGTCGGTGATGTTGCGCACATAGGTGACGCGCAAGCCCTGCGCCTTGAGCCAGCGCTGCAGCAGATCGAACACCACCATCACCCGCGCGTGCCCGATATGACAGTAGTCGTACACCGTCATGCCGCAAACATACATGCGGACATGGCCTGGCTCGATGGGCACGAAACGGTCTTTCCCGCGGGTGAGGGTATTGTGTAGATGCAACGCAGTCATGGAATTGGGTTTGGGAACAGCGGTTTGTGCGCGGGCGCGCCATGTCCCCAGATAAAATTAAAAACTTAGCACAAGCAGCCAGTTTCCGGCTTGACGCGCTGCACTTGAATCCGCGCTGCGCATCGCCAGTCCGCACGGCGCTTGTCCAGACTTCAAACCACTCACTTAGTCACCCAATGCGAAATCGCCTCCTCGCCACCCTGATCGCCCTCACGCTGAGTGCACCAACCGTCTGGGCGGCAGACGCAGCCAGTGTCAGCCAAAGTCTGCAAAAAGGCGACCTGAGCAGTGCGCTGACGCAGGTGGACACGCTGCTGGCGCAAAAGCCCAAAGACCCGCAGTACCAGTTTTTGAAAGGCGTCATCCTCACCGAGCAGAAAAAAGACGCCCAGGCCATCAAAATCTTTCAGTCGCTCACCGAGCAATACCCCGAACTGCCCGAGCCCTACAACAATCTGGCCGTGCTGTATGCCCAGCAAGGCCAGTACGACAAGGCCCGCGCCGCGCTCGATATGGCCATACGCACCAACCCGAGCTACGCCACCGCGCAGGCCAATCTGGGCGATATTTACGCCAAGCTCGCCAGCCAAGCCTACCAAAAGGCGCTGCAACTCGCCCCCGATGAAAACGCCAGCGCCCGAGTCAAGCTCAACCTGATTCGCGAATTGTTCGAGCAGGGCAAAAATCCCGCCGTTCAAACCGCCTCTGCGGCACCCTTGAAAGTGACCACGGCGCAGCCCGCGAAAGAAACCAACGCCGAGGCCAAGCCCGCTGCGGCCGCGCCTGCGCCGAAGCCGATGGTGGTCGCCGCCGAAAAACCCGCGGCCAAACCCGAGCCCGCGTCGACGGCCCCGGTTGCCGCCAAGCCTGCCGCGCCCGCACCCGCTGAAAACAAACCGGCGCCCGCCGCTGCGCCTGCGCAGACCAACGCCAGCGAACAGGCGGCGGTGTCCGACGCGGTCGAGCGCTGGGCCGACGCCTGGCAAAACAAGAATCTGCCCGGCTATTTCGCCGCCTACGCCCCCAATTTCAAGCCTGACAAGGGTATGAGCCTGAGCGCCTGGAAGGATCAGCGCCGCACTCGTATTTCCGACAAAGCCAAGATCACGGTGAAAGTGCACGCGCTCAAGGTGCAGATCGACGGTGACAAAGCCACCGCGCGCTTCCGTCAGCACTACACCTCCGGCTCGCTCGATTTTGACGGCCCGAAAACCCTGCAAATGCAGCGTGAAAACGGCAAGTGGCTGATCGTGCGCGAGATCGTCGGCTGAATAGCCACTCTAGCCACTGCAAAGCGCCTCATTTAGGCTGTGATTTCAAGCCCTCGCATCGATCCGCTGTGAAGCCCGCATTCCGCCGCCCGCCTCTGCGCAAGTTGTTGCCATGGGCGCTGCTGTGCGTGCCGCTGGTGTTCGCGGCCCGCGCCGCGACCGACTACAACGCGGTGCCCAGCGCCGCACCGGGCAGTCGTCTGCTGCATGACCCGGCGGCCGAACCGACAGGCGAGTTGGCCAGCAACGCCGCAGGCCCGTCCACCGGTTCAGTGCAGCAACCCGTCGTTTCGGCGCGCACCCTGCTCAAACTCACCACCTCGCTGAGCGCGCCTCCTAGCCAGGACGGCGCGGAACGGCGCCTGCTCCACGCTTACGCCGAAGTCGCTGCCGGCCACCTCGACGCGGCGCGGGCGCAAGCCGAGCAACTGGCGCGGGACTACCCGCATTTCTCCCTGGCGCAATTGCTTCTGGGCGATGTCATGCAAGCCAGCGCCGGAAACCCTGCGGGCTTCGCCGCGGCCCCGCCGCCCGCGCTTTCGGAACAACAGGCGCAGCAACACGCCCGCGTTCTGGAACTTCGGGCGGAGGCCCTGGCCCGCCTCGCCGCCTACACCGCACCGCCCCCGACCGGGGCGATTGCCGCCAATCTGGTGGCGCTGGCGCCCGACGTGCAGCGCGCCATCGTGGTGGATACCGCCCGTTCGCGTCTGTATCTTTTTGAGCAGCGCAACGGCGTGCCCCAGCTCGAGGCGAGCTACTACTTCAGCCAGGGCAAATTCGGCGCGGGCAAGACCCAGGTCGGCGATATGAAAACGCCGCTGGGCATTTACTTCATCACCCGCAAAATCGGCGCCAAAGACCTCAAACCGCTCTACGGCGCCGGCGCGCTCACGCTGAACTACCCCAACGAGTGGGACAAGCAGCAAGGCCATACCGGCTTTGGCGTCTGGCTGCACGGCACACCGCCGGGCAGCTATGCCCGCGTTCCCTTGGCATCTGACGGCTGCGTGGTGCTGTCCAACCCGGACGTGCTCAGCCTCATGGCCGACACCCCGGCGGGCAGCACCCCGGTGGTCATCACCCGCCATGTGCAATGGCTGAGCGTCTCGCAGTGGACTGCCCAGCGCCAGCGCATCACGGCGCAGTTGCAGACCGACGTCGTTCAGGCGGCTGCGCAAGGTGCGCGTCCGCAAGACACGCTCGCCGCCAGCGCCTCGGCGCTGAATACTGCGCACGCGCCTGCGCGCAACCCATCCATCACCCCCGGCGCGCTCACCGTCCTGCAATACCCGGGGCAAAGGGTGGTGCAGTACAGTGCGGCCGGTGCGCCCTCCAGCCCGCTCTATCGTCAGTACTGGGCCCAGCGCAACAACCAGTGGCAACTCATTTTTCAAGGAAGCGTTTCGTAATGAATTCCAGCCTGACCACCCCGTTCCACTCATCGCTCCCCAATTGGCGACGCATCATGCGGCGGCACATCGCCCCCATACTCGCCGCGCTGAGCTTGGTGTCCGCAGCGGCCCTGCCCGCAGCACACGCCGCCGAAGCCCCCGCCGCGCAACCCAAGGTGGAATTCGTCACCACCATGGGCAATTTCGTGGTGCAGCTCGACCCGGCCCGCGCGCCCAAAACCGTGGCCAATTTTCTCGACTATGTGAAAAGCGGCTTCTACAAAGGCACCATTTTTCACCGCGTGATTCCCGGCTTCATGGTGCAAGGCGGCGGTTTCACCGCCGACATGCAGAAAAAACCCACCCGCGCGCCCATTCCGCTGGAGAGTCAGAACGGCCTGCGCAACCTCAAGGGCACCATCGCCATGGCGCGCACCTCCGACCCCAACTCGGCCACCTCGCAGTTCTTCGTCAACGTGGTCGACAACCCCAGCCTCGACTATCCCAAGCCCGACGGCTACGGCTACGCCGTGTTCGGCAAGGTCATTTCAGGCATGAACGTGATCGAAAAGATCGTGGCCGTGCCGACCAAGAACGAAGGCATGTTCCAGGACGTGCCCGTCAAGCCCATCGTCATCGAAGACGCCAAACTCCTCAACTAAAGCTGAAAACAGAAAGCCCATCATGGTCGAACTCCAAACCAACCACGGCAACATCCGCATCGAACTCGACACCGAGCACGCCCCCAAGTCGAGCGAAAACTTCCTGGCCTATGTGCGCTCGGGCCACTTTGACGGCACCGTATTTCACCGCGTGATCGACGGTTTCATGATCCAGGGCGGCGGCTTCGAGCCCGGCATGAAGCAAAAGCCCACCCTCGCCCCGATTCAGAACGAAGCCAACAACGGCCTCAAAAACGACCGCTACACCCTCGCCATGGCCCGCACCTCCGATCCGCATTCGGCCACCGCGCAGTTTTTCATCAACGTCGCCGACAACGCCTTCCTCAACCACACCGCCCCCACGGCGCAAGGCTGGGGCTACGCCGTGTTCGGCAAAGTGGTCGAGGGGCAGGACGTGGTGGACAAGATCAAGAGTGTGAAAACCGGCCGCAAGGGCTTTCACGACGACGTGCCGCAAGAAGACGTGGTCATCCTCAAAGCCGTCGAAGTCTGACAACGGCATCACCGCAAAATCAGGGCGGCGGTTCGCGTGTCGGCTAACTCCTTGTCCGCAGAGGACGCCGCGCACGCCCCCCGCCCCGAGCCCGCGTTCCCCAGCCTGATTGCCCCGCCTACCTGGCGGCGCATCGCCCTCGTCTCCGATCTTCATCTAGGTGCGCTGGCCCCGCGCACCACCCAGACCTTCATCGCCTGGCTAGCCGACGCCGCCCGCGCGGCCGACGCCCTGTTCATCCTGGGCGACCTGTTCGAGGCCTGGATCGGCGACGATCTGCTCGACCCCGCCGCGCTGACCGTCGCACCTGAAGACGCCGCCTGCGCCCAAGACATTGCGGGCGCGCTGCGCGCCTACACCGATTCGGGCCGCTCCCTGTTCGTGCAGCACGGCAACCGCGACTTTCTGCTCGGCCAGCGGTTCCAGCAAGCCACCGGCGCGCAGCTCCTTCCCGACCCCGTGGTGCTCACGTTTCAGGCCGAGCGCATCCTCCTCACCCACGGCGACCAGCTCTGCACCGCCGACACCGCCTACCAACAATTTCGCGCCACCGTCCGCTACGCCGAGTGGCAGCGGCAAGTGCTGGCCCAGCCGCTGGCTGCGCGCGTGCTGCAGGCCCGCGCCATGCGCGCCGCCAGCAACGCCGCGCAAGCCCGCCCCGAAAACTGGGCCGACGCCGACCCCGCCGAGGCCCGCCGCTGGCTAGACCGCGCCGCCTGCACCTGGATGATCCACGGCCACACCCACCGCCCGCGCAACCACTGGCAAGGCGGAGAGCTACGGCAAGTCCTCTCCGACTGGGACTACGACGCCCCCGGCAGCGCCCCGCCCCGCGCGCAAGCCCTCTGGCTCTGCGCCCAGGGCCAGGGCATCGAAGTCAGCAGCCAGCGCTGCGACTGACGTCTTTTCACCCCCCTCTAGCGCACAGGCTGGGGGGTTGTTGCACCGATTGATACAAAAAATACCGTTCGTCGGCCATAAACGACCGTTCGTCGGAAAGTCTGCGCACGAGCCTGCGATGCATGGAAAACTTTGGTCACATTGTTTCAATTTGGAAACCACTGTGAACCACAGAATTTCTGGCTTCACGTTGATCGAATTGCTCGTCACCATCACGGTCGCAGCAGTTCTTTTGGCGGTTGCTGTCCCCAACTTTCAGAACCTGATGCTCAGCAACAAATTGAGCACCAGCGCCAACTCCGTGGTGTATGCACTGAATTTAGCCAAATCCGAAGCCGTCAAACGCAATCAGGATGTCAGTTTCACCAACAGCGCGCAGATCAAAAACACCGACGCCGCCGGAACAACGCTCGCCGCCGCCCCAGCGCTGCCAGCGGGCGTTCAAAAAGTCAGCGGAAAGGCGTTGATCGCTTCGCCAGCCGGATTCCTGAGACAGTCGACGCCAAACGCCGGATTCTCAGGCTTGGTGATGGATCTCTACGCCAGCAATCTACCGAGTAATCAACACCGCTGCGTCTATTTGATTACCGGCATCACTGCCGTGACCTGCACGGTGAACGGAACTGGAAATTGTCCCAATGCGCAACCCAACCCTTGCCAACAGTAAATCGGCGCCTTTTGAAAAAGGCCATCAGTCTCAGGTCGGCGCCGGTTTGCTGGAAATCCTGATCGCGGTACTGGTGCTGTCCATTGGTTTCCTCGGCATGTCCACATTGCTGGTGCGGTCGATGACCAACAACAACAGCGCCATGGCGCACACCCAAACCTCCGTGGTCACCTACGCCATTCTCGATTCGTTGCGCGCCAATCGAACAGCCGCACTCAACGGCGACTACGACACAACCGCCACCTTCAAGTTGACAGGTAGCACGCCAAGCTGTTCGCTTTCCACAAATCTGACGGGTCGGCCCGATACCGAGGTTCAAGCATGGTGCCTGGGCTCTGGCGGCACGCCACCGGGCGGGCTAGCCGCCCTGGGAAATGGCGCCACCGGAAAAATTGACTGCACCAGCAACGGCGATTGCACCGTGACCGTTACTTTCGACGACAGTCGCGCCACTGTCGGTTCAAGTACACAGACCTTCGTCACCAAGGCCATGCTATGAACCCAAGCTCTGCCCACATCAAAGCGCAGGGTGCGTTACCAAGCCGCCAGCGCGGCATGACCCTCGTTGAACTCATGGTGGCCATGTTGCTTGGTCTGGTCGTGACCGGCGTAGCGGTCAGCGTCTTTCTGGCCAGTCGCAGCTCCTTCAAGACCAATATGGCGATCGGTGAAGTGCAGGATGGTTCACGCATCGCCTTTGAATTGCTGACACGCGATGCTCGCCAGGCGTCGTTGACCGGCTGCGGCAACGGCACCTTTATTGCCAACGTGCTGAAAAACAGCGGTACAGACTGGTGGGCAAACTGGGGCAATGCGGTCCGCGGCTACGAAGCCGGTTCTACCGATCCGGCAGTCACCACTGGCACGGCGACCGGCAACCGACTTGCCGCCACCGATTCGGTACAACTGATCGGGAGCGAAAGCGCAGGCTTGAGCATTCAAAATGCCACTGCGGCAAGCGTCACGCTATGGTCGGCAGCAACCGATTGGAAGAACGGCGACGCGCTGCTGATCTGCGACCCGGATCACGCGGCACTGGTTCAGCTGGGCGGCGGCGAAGGCACCGCAACACTGACTTGGGCCGCCACTGGCGCCAACCCTGGAAACTGCACCGCCGACCTCGGCTTCCCAACAGCCGCTCCAGTTCCGCCCGCCACCGCGTGCACCGCAGAGGCCTACACCTTCCGCACCAATGCCCAGGTCTCGCGCCTCAATGCGGCAGACTGGTACATCGGCACCAACCCGACAGGCGGGCAGTCGCTCTACCGCATGACGCTGAGCAATAGCAGCGGTAGCTTAGCAGCGACTGCGCAGGAAATCGTGCGCAATGTCACAGACATGCAAATCCTCTATCACCAGAGTAATGCGGCCAACTACGTTGATGCCAACTCTGTGACCAACTGGAATGAAGTTGATGCGATGCAGGTCACCCTGACTCTGGCCAGCACCACTAAACAAACGGTGACGGATAGCAACGCCAAATCCCTCAACCGCACCGTTACGACCGTCATCGCGCTGCGCAACCGTGTGAGTTAAGCCATGCAATCGATCTATTCGACCCATTCATTTGAAGCAGGGGCCGTGCAGCGCCAGCGTGGCGTGGCGCTCATCGTCTCGCTGATTTTGCTGCTCATCGTCACGGTCATCGGTCTGGCGGCCATCCGCAGCACCACCCTGCAGGAAAAGATGTCCAGCAATCTGCAGGACCGACAAATCGCGCTGCAGAACAGTGAAGCCGGGCTGCGCGTTGCGCAAGGATTGCTGCAAGCGAATACCGCAGTGATCTGGCGCGACTGCACCGTCGCCGCCACCCAGTGCGACAACAACCCCTCCGCACAGGCAACCATCGCCAACGCTTGGCAGACAGTACCGACCGGCACGGGCGCTAATCAGTACACCGCGGGCAGCAATGCAGCGGGACAGCCGCAGTATGTGATCGAAGACATGGGCCTCTGGAATGACCGCCGCACAGCCCTTGGCCCCCAGCAAACGGCCAACAGCGCGCAGTACGGGGCTGCCCCGGTTGTCCCAACGGCGCATTTCTACCGCATCACCGCGCGCAGCGCCGACCCAAGCACTTTGCCCGATCGGGCCACCGTCACCCTGCAAGCCTGGGTACGCAAATAACGCCGGTTGATCGCCAAGCAATTTCATAAATCTATTCCCCAAGGGACCCACCATGAGCCCGCAAGCAATGCCCCATCGTCCCCCACTTTGGAAGAAATTCGTCCTGCTTGGCGTTACTTGGAGCTTGTTGACCGCGCCCATCGCACAGGCTGCGGTATCGATAGCCCAGCAACCGTTGACGCTGAGCAATAACGTCCCCGGCAATCTCGTGCTCACGCCCTCTGTGGAATGGCCCACGATCATGAGCATGGCCAACGTCGGCGCTTTCGATACGACCAAAACCTATTACGGCTACTTTGACCCCAACAAGTGCTACGGCTACACCATCGCAGGTACGTCGGTTCCAGCCTTCACGGGCGTTAACGGCGGCACAAAGAACTACTTTGCGCCAGCCAGCGACGCGACCAATCGCACATGCTCCAAAGCATGGAGCGGCAATTACCTGAACTGGGCCGCCACCCAAACCATCGATGTCTTTCGCTCAACGCTGACCGGTGGCAACCGGGTGGTGGACACAGCCAACCTCACCATTCTGGAAAAGGCGCGGCATACCGGTCAAACCGGGACGGGCGCTCTCAACATTTCCGGTGCGTCCACGGTAGCGAACAACACTCCTTCCAGCCTTAGCTACTTTTCGACAAAACTCAGTGGCCTGGGAAACCGGATGTACTTCATCTCAGCTAATAGCACTAGCGTCAACGACAAAGACGGCACATCCCGCAGCTTGCGCTATCTGCTCGATAATCCGGCCGTCGCGCAGAGCAAAGGCGCAGTCGAATTCGATCCGTCTGAGGGTGTGAAGTCTGGCTGGGTCTATTCCGTCAATATCGACGTACAGGTCTGCAAAAGCGGCATGCTTGAAGACAACTGCGTCGCTTATGGCAGCAATGCCAAGCCCCAAGGTCTGATCCAGAAGTACGCCTCTGTATTCACCTACAGCGTCTTCGGCTATCTCAATATTTCCAAGGTGCTGCAGGACGGCGCGGCGCTCCGGGCGCAGCAAGGTTTTGTCGGCCCGAATACCTATGAGCCCGGAACCACGCCTGCCACCAACGCTCAGGCCGAATGGAGTGCCACCGACGGCACCTTCATCCGTAACCCGCAACCCACTGCCGCATCCGACACAACCAGCGCATATTCTGCAGACCCGGCCATCCAAGACAGTGGAGTCATCAATTACATCAACAAATTCGGTCAGATGACCACGGCCAGTGACAAGAGCTACGACCCGGTAAGCGAGATGTATTACGCCGCGCTGCGCTACCTGAAACATCAAGGCCCGGTCGAGTCGTACAACAGCATCAGCAACTATCCGGATGGCACGGCTTACAAGATGACAGACGGCTTCCCCGTCGTCCGCACCTGGACTGACCCCTGGAAATACTCTTGCCAGCGTAGCTTCATTCTTGGCATCGGCGACGTGAACACCCACCGTGACAAAAACCTGCCGGGCAACGGAAATCGCAATGATGAACCCGCGGTACCTAGCGAAGTCAGCGCCGACACGACAGTTAATGTCGTCACAGCTACACAAAAAGTGGCAGCGCTGGAAGGCATCACCATCAACGGCATGACAGCTGACGACAGTACCGGTTTCAGCGGCCGCTCTAACTCCGCCTATATCGCCGGCCTAGCCTACGACGCCCATACCGTCGATCTGCGGTCAGACCTGAGCGGCAAGCAGACCGTCTCAACCTACTGGGTCGATGTGATGGAAAACCAGGTTCTGGAAGGCAAGGCCAAGAACCAATACTGGCTTGCGGCCAAGTACGGTGGCTTCTCTGTACCGGCCAACTACGACCCCTATGCCAACACAACGGCGCTTCCAGACGCTTCGTGGTGGACCAATGGCCAGACGCTGAGCACGAAGGACAAACGCCCAGACAATTTCTTCACGGGTGGCGACGCCAAAACCATGAAGGACTCTCTCGAGGCGGCCTTCTCGGCGATTGCCAGCGAAAACATCGGCAGCACGGCTTCGCTTTCCACCAACTCCACGCAGCTCAACAGCGGCAGCCGTGTCTACCAGGCGAGCTACAAAGAGGGTGTCTGGAGTGGTTCGCTCAAAGCCTTCAACATCGATGCAACCACCGGCGCAGCAACCACTGAAGCTTGGGACGCGGCTCTCCAACTACCCGCAGCGGGTGCCCGTACCGTCTACACGTTGGTCGGCGGCAGTTATGTGGCATTTGACAGCACCAATGTCAACGGCAAGCACGGCTGGACTACCGACCTGGTGAATTACATCCGTGGCGATGCCTCGAAGGAAATTCGCAACGGCGGCACCTATCGCAACCGCACCACGGCGCTGGGCGACATCATCAACTCGCAGCCGATCTATGTGGGCAAGCCCGCTGCGGGTCCCTATGCCGACGCAACCTTCACTGGCTCCACCAGTTTCAAAACCTTCGCCGCAACGCAGGCAACGCGCACGCCCACTATTTATGTCTCGGCCAACGACGGCATGCTGCATGGTTTCAATGCCAACACCGGCGTGGAAACCTTCGCCTTCATGCCCGGCGCGGTGCTCGCGGCCTCCACCAACCCCAGTGTGCTGGCTCAAAAGAGTTATGGCTCTGGGCTGAACCCCCATCAATATTTCAACGACGGTGAGATCACCGTGGCGGACGTCTATGCCGGCTCGCCCGCAGATTGGCGCACGGTACTGGTCGGCACAACAGGCCGCGGCACAACGCGCACCATCTACGCCCTGGACATCACCGACCCCGCAGCTGTGAAATTTCTCTGGGAAGTTTCCGCTGGGTATCTCGGGCAGATCATCGGCAAACCCATCATCGCCCAGACGGCGAACGGTCAATGGTCGGTTCTGGTGGGCAACGGCATGAACAGTGACAGCGGCACTGCCGAACTGTTGCAGATCAGCCTGAACGACGGCGCCGTCTCCCGTCATGCAACAAACACCGCAACAGACAACGGGCTCTCCACGCCTGCGGTCTGGATCGACAGCCTTGCCAATGGCATCAGTACAAAGGCTTATGCCGGCGATCTGCAAGGTAATGTCTGGTCATTCGATCTTGCCAGCGCAACTAGCGCGGGCACCCTGCTGTTCACCGCAAAAGACGCCAGCAACAAGGCCCAACCCATTACCGCGCCCATGTTTGCCGCCAAAGATCCAGACACCGGAAATCTCTGGCTGTTTTTTGGCACCGGGCGCTATCTGGGCCAGGACGACCTCACGAATAAGGATGTGCAGAGCTGGTATGGGCTGAATGTGTCGCAGGCCAGTTTTCCGATTGTCAAAAACGATCTGATCAAGCGCAGCATCACCGCAGAAATCGCTGGCACAGCGGCCGATCCGACCGCCACTCCGCCAGTCGCCGCAACTTTGCCCGCACGCACTGTCAGCGTGGGAACTGCTGGTGACATGGCCACCAAAAAAGGCTGGTATATGAACCTCTTGCCTCCCTCCAATACCGCCCAAGGTGAGCGCATGATCGTTGCGAACCAGGCGTATCAGAACCTGCTCGTTGGCAGCACGCTCATTCCAGACAACGCCGATGTGTGCGCCCCATCAGGCCGCGGCTGGATCATGGCCGTCAATCCGTTCACAGGCACGAATCCGACCGACATCTTTTTCGACCGCAACGGAGATCGCCGTTTCAACGACTCAGACAAAGTCACCATGAGCGACAAAACCCTCATTCCGATCGCTGGCATCGGGCTCACGGGGCTCACCGGCTTGAGCAATTTCATCAGCACGACGCTACTGGCCAATCAAAACGGCACCATTTTCAATACCCAGGTCAATCCGCAGGTTTCCAACCCCGGGCGGGTTTCCTGGGCAGAACTCATCAACCCCTGAGCGGAGGCTTATTCATGCGGCATTTCAACCGAGCAATTTTTGCCCCCGGCCGTGCGCGCCAGCTGGCTCTACGGGGTTTTACGCTGATCGAACTGATGATCGTCGTGGCCATCGTGGCCATCATCGCGGCTGTCGGCTACCCCTCCTACATCAGCCATATCACCAAAACCAAACGAGTTGCCGCTGAAGCCTGTCTCAGTGAGTATGCCAACTATATGGAACGGTATTACTCGACCAACTTGCGATATGACCAAGATTCAGCAGGAACAGCGAACACGCTACCCACGCTTTCATGCGCTTCAGATCTGAGTACTGATTACAAATTCAGCTTTGCCGCCACGCCCGGCCAGTCCACTTATCGAGTGCGTGCCGTGCCGCAGGGATCTCAAGCTAGCCGTGATATTGAATGCAACACAATTTCACTGAATCAGGCAGGAACAAAAACAATAAGCGGCACAGGCACGGTGGCCTCCTGCTGGTAAGAAAAATTTTTTAATTTGTCAAAAAATCAAGAGAATGTTTTGCTTTCAGTGATTGAACTTGCCATAATTGAGGCTGCCTCAACCATTCAGAGGGTCTCACAGTGCGGAGTTCATACCCATCTCGAATCGACAACTGCCGTGGCGTCAGCTATGCGGAGTTGTTGGTCGTCGTGGCTCTCGGGGGGTTGATGACTGCACTCGCAGCGCCTGCGTTTTCTCATCTGCTTGCTCAGCATCGCCTCACCGTCAGCAGCAATGCCTTGATGAGCGCCTTCATGATGGCGCGACAGTCTGCCATCACCCAAAATCAGGTTGTGGCGCTCTGCGCGGGTAACCCAGAGTCAGGATGCCATTCAGATTGGGGGAGCGGTGAATGGCTCATTTTCACGGATCGCAACCAAAATGGAGCCCGTGACGCCGACGACACTTTGATTCAGAGCGGATCTACGGCGCAGGAGAGTGGCATTCAAATTCTGCCCAATCGCCCCATGCAGAAGCCCGTTCTTTTCCAGCCCATTGGGCATGCCGAGCAACCCAGTGGCGCATTTGCAGCGGGAACGTTGCGCCTATGCAGCAACACGTTGAACACGGTTTTGGGTGTCGATCTGATCTTGTCCAAATCAGGCAATATCCGCGCTCAGCCACACCATTCGGCCGGAAATTGCGCGCGTCCTTGATCCGTCGTGGAAGTCCGGCTTGATCGAGTCTTCCGTCCTTCCCTGGATCGCCGCCCTCGGCGTCGGCCTGCTGATCGGCATCGAGCGCGAGCGCAGTCAGCCGCCTGAATCGCCTGCGGGTCTGCGCAGTTTTGTGCTGGCGGCGCTTGCGGGTGCGACTGCGGGCGTGCTAGGGTCGGCGGCGCTGGGGGTGGTACTCGCGGCTTTTGCCTTGCTGACGTTTGCGGGATATATGCAAACGCGCAAAGCCGACCCTGGGCTGACGACGGAATTCGCCCTGCTGCTCACTGTGTTGATTGGCGCGCTCGCCCAGCAGTCGCCCGGTTGGGCTGCGGGGCTGGGCGTGGTGGTCGCGGGGATTTTGGCCGCCAAAACGACGCTGCATGGGTTCGCGCGACGTGTTTTGAGCACGCAGGAACTGGAATCCGGCCTGTTGCTGGCAGCCGCAGCGCTGGTCGTGCTGCCACTGTTGACCGATCAGCCCATCGCCTGGCTGGCGAGACTGAACCTGCACACCCTGTGGCTGCTGGCGGTGCTGGTGATGGCGATTCAGTCGGTGGGGCATGTGGCGGTGCGGGCGTTTGGCAGTCAGCGCGGCCTGGCGCTTTCCGGGCTGGCCGGCGGGTTTGTTTCGAGCACGGCCACCATTGCCAGCATGGCGCAACGCGCACAGCTGGATGCCGCCCTGCAGGGCGATTGCCTGCGGGCGGCTTTGTTGTCGAATCTGGCTACCGTGGTGGAGTTGAGCGTTCTCATTGCGCTGATCGATCCGGCTTTGCTCCCTGGTCTGCTGCCCGCCGTGGGGCTGTACGGGGCGGGCGCGCTGCTGGCGGTGGGGGCGACGTGGAGTCTGGCGCGGCACGCGCCGCAGAGTTCGGCCTTGTCTGACGAAACGGAGGCCACACGGCGTCCGTTCCAGCCGTTGCAGGCGCTGTTGTTTGCTGCCCTGCTTGCGGGCGTGCTGCTGGCTGCCGAGGCCGCGCGCAGCATGCTGGGCAGCGATGCGGCGCTGGCGGCGACCGGGCTGGCAGGATTTGCCGACGCGCACGCAGCGGCCGCTTCTGCCGCGCAAATGGCGGTCAACGGCGCTTTTTCGTCCTGGCAGGCCTTGCTCGCCATCGGCCTTGCCCTGGCGACCAACGCAGTGAGCAAAATCGTCGCCGGATTCGCTGGAGCGCAGTGGACGTTCGGCATGATCAATCTGGCGGCGCAGTTCGGCCTGATCGGCTTGTTCTGGCTGGGGTTGTGGCTGGGGTTGTGGCTGGGGAATGCTCAGGCGTGAGGGGCGGCTAAAATCGGTCGGTTTGGCGCGTGAGCCGCGCGCAAGCCGCCCCACCACCCCGCACCGCTTCGACATCGTGGACATTTCCGAGAAACCGTCCCTCCATCCCGCATGAATACTGACGCCCCCCATCCGCCCGCCACCGACGACAGCCACCTCATCGCGGAGCGCCGCGCCAAACTCTCCGCGTTGCGCGAGGTCGGCCCGGCGTTCCCCAACGACTTCAAGCCTGCGCATCAGGCCATGAGTCTGCAGGCGCAACATGGGGGCGACGAGCCCGACGCGCTCGAAGCGGCTGACGTGCGGGTGCGGGTGGCGGGTCGCATGATGCTCAAGCGCGTGATGGGCAAGGCCAGTTTCGCCACTTTGCAGGACGGTACGGGGCGCATTCAGATCCACGTTTCCAACGATGTCACTGGCGAAGAGGCCCATGCGGCCTTCAAACACTACGACCTGGGCGACTGGATCGGTTGCGAGGGCGTGCTGTTCAAAACACGCACCGGCGAGCTCACCATTCGGGCCGAGCAGGTGCGATTGCTGGTCAAGTCGCTGCGCCCCTTGCCCGACAAGTTTCACGGCCTCGAAGACGTGGAAACGCGCTACCGCCAGCGTTATGTCGATCTCATCGTCACACCAGAATCGCGCGAACGCTTCGCGCTGCGCAGCAAGGCCATCGCGGCGCTGCGCAACGAAATGCTGGCAGCGGGTTTCATGGAGGTGGAAACGCCCATGCTGCACCCCATTCCCGGAGGTGCTGCGGCCAAGCCGTTCATCACCCATCACAACGCGCTCGATCAGCAGATGTATCTGCGCATCGCGCCCGAGCTTTACCTCAAGCGCCTGCTGGTGGGCGGCTTCGAGCGGGTGTTCGAGATCAACCGCAACTTCCGCAACGAGGGGTTGAGCCCTCGGCACAACCCCGAGTTCACCATGATGGAGTTTTACGCCGCCTGGTGGACCTACCGCGACCAGATGGATTTCACCGAGGCGCTGATTCGCAACACTGCGCAACTCACCTGCGGCACTGCGGTGCTCACCCACCAAGGGCGCACGCTGGACTTGAGCGCGCCGTTTGCTCGGCTGACTTTGACGCAGGCCATCCAGAAGCACGCCCCCGACTACACCGACGCGCAACTGGCCGATGACGGCTTTTTGCGCGGCGAGTTGCGCCGTCTCGACGCCGATCACGCGCCGCACAAACTCAAGGGCATGGGGCTGGGCGCTTTGCAACTCGCGCTGTTTGAGCAAGTCGCCGAGCATCTGCTGTGGGAGCCGACCTTCATCGTCGACTATCCCGTGGAAGTGTCGCCCCTGGCCCGCGCCGCCGATGCCGATGCGAACACGACCGAGCGCTTCGAGCTATTCATCACCGGCCGCGAAATCGCCAACGGTTTCTCCGAGCTGAACGACCCCGAAGACCAGGCCGCCCGCTTTCAGTCGCAAGTGCAGGCCAAGGAAGCCGGCGACGACGAAGCCATGTATTTCGACGCCGATTATGTACGGGCACTGGAATACGGCATGCCGCCCGCCGGGGGCTGCGGCATCGGCATCGACCGGCTGGTCATGCTGCTCACCGACGCGCCCAGCATCCGCGACGTCATTCTCTTCCCCGCCCTGCGCTTCGAAGGCTGAACCTCATGTCCACCCTCATCTGCGGTTCGCTCGCCTTCGACACCATCACCACCTTCGACGGCCGCTTTGCCGAGCACATCCTGCCCGACAAAGTGCATATTCTGAACATCAGCTTTCTGGTGCCCACCATGCGGCGCGAGTTTGGCGGTTGCGCGGGCAATATCGCCTACAGCTTGGCGCTGCTGGGGGGTGACCCGCTCATCCTCGGCGCCCTGGGCGCGGACGGCCAGAGCTATCTCGACCGCCTTGATGCGCTGCACATTGCTCGCACTTACGTCGGGCAACTGGCCGACAGTTTTACCGCGCAGGCGCACATCATCACCGACCGCGACAACAACCAGATCACCTCCTTCCACCCCGGCGCCATGGGCCGGGCGCACGAGCTACCCGTGCCGCTGGACGCCGGGGTCGGTCTGGCCATCATCGCGCCAGACGGCCGCTCGGCCATGATCGACCATGCGGCGCAGCTTGCTCGTGCCGGCATTCCGTTCGTCTTCGATCCGGGTCAGGGCATGCCGCTGTTCGACGGCGCCGATCTGCGCGATTTCATCGCCAAAGCCAGTTGGGTGGCGGTGAACGACTACGAGGCCGAACTGCTGGTGGAGCGCACCGGCTGGAGCTTGGAGCACATCGCCTCCCAAGTGCGCGGGGTAATCGTCACCCGGGGCGAACACGGCTGCCGCATCTGGAGCGAGGGCGGCGTCGCGACCGACATTCCCGGTGTCCCCGCCAGCCAGGTGCTCGACCCGACCGGTTGCGGCGACGCCTTCCGCGCCGGTTTATTGTGCGGGCTGTCCAAAGGCTGGACCTTGGCCGACAGCACCCGCCTGGGCAATGTGCTCGGCGCGGAAAAAATCGCCGTGCACGGTCCGCAAAATCACCACATCACCCTGCAGGGCGCGCTCGAACGCCTGCAAACCGTCTATGGCAGCGCCCCGCAAGCGGCTTGAAGGCCTGAACCCGGGCTTAACCCGCGCTCTCAAGGCTTGCAAATTCATGCGCGCGGGATTGAAATGCGAGTCGTGGAACGTATTTAGCCTGTGTTAGTCTGACTGTCAGCGTCCACTTCCAGGAACGGAGTTTTGCCATGAATGAACAACGCGATTACACCATCTACGCCCAACCCGGCGGCGCTGCGACTGTGCGCAACAAGGTACTGCGGCAGACGTATTCGCTGCTGGCCCTCTCTCTCATTCCCACCGTGATCGGCGCGTGGGTCGGCATGGCCACGGGGCTGAATCTCGCCATGGCGCAAAGCCCCGGCATGACCATGATCGTCTTTCTGGTCGGCGCCTTCGGCCTGATGTTCGCCATCGAGCGCACCAAAAATTCCAGCGCCGGGGTGGGGCTGCTGCTGCTGTTCACCTTCTTCATGGGCGTCATGCTGTCGCAAATGCTTGGCTTCGTGCTGGGCATGAGCAACGGGCCGCAGCTCATCATGCTGGCCTTCGGCGGCACGGCGGTGATTTTCGGCGCCATGGCCACGCTGGCGAATGTAGTCAAGCGTGATTTGTCCGGCTTGTCGAAAATGCTGTTCGTCGGCGTGATCCTGCTCATCCTCGCGGGCATCGCCAATATCTGGCTACAACTGCCTGCGCTGATGCTGACCTTCTCGGTCGTGGCCATTGTGATTTTCTCGGCCTTCATGCTGATCGACGTGCAGCGGGTGATCAACGGCGGCGAAACCAACTACATCACCGCCACGCTGGCGATCTACCTCGACATCTACAACGTGTTCGTCAACCTGCTGTCCATTCTGAGCTTTTTCAGTGGCGGCGGGCGCCGGTAAGCGCGAAACAGTCCCACGAAAAACGCCCGCAATTGCGGGCGTTTTTTTATGGGCAACGATGGGCTCAATCGCGTTCGAACACCGCCATCGATTCCACATGGGCCGTGTGAGGAAACATATTCATCACCCCTGCGGCACGTAAGGTGTAACCCGCCTGATGCACCAGCAGGCCGGCATCACGCGCCAAGGTTGCCGGATTGCAGGACACATAAACAATGCGGCGCGGCGGTTTGAATGGCGCGACCGCGGGGACGACCGCGGGGACGACCGGGGGTACGACCGGGGGTGCGACCGGCTTGGGCGCCGCGCTTGCCTCCCCTGCGGCCCGCGTCTCCTCCTCGCCCGGCGCTCCCAGCGGCCCGTTCACCGCCTCGGCCAGCGCCTTGCACAGTGCCAGCGCGCCATCGCGCGGCGGGTCCACCAACCACAGGTCAGCCTCGCCGTAGGCTTTCAGATCGTCCGCATCCATCTCGAACAGATTGCGGGCGGTGAACACGACTTTGTCTTGCAGATCGTTGTGCAAGGCGTTGTCGAGCGCCCGTGCCACCAGCGTGGCGCTGCCCTCCACGCCCAGCACCTGCCGCGCCTGCGTGGCGATGGGCAGGGTGAAATTGCCCAGACCGCAAAACCAGTCGATCACCCGGTCGGTACGCCGGGCGCCCAGCAGACGCAAGGCCCGCGCCACCATCACGCGGTTGATCTGCGGATTCACCTGGGTGAAATCGGTCGGGCGAAACGGCATGACGATGCCGAACTCGGGCAAGGCATAGCTCAGGGGTTCGGCGTCGGGGTCTAGCGGCGCCACCGAATCGGGCCCTTTGGGCTGAAGCCACCACTGCACGCCATGCTGTTGTCCAAAGTCGCGCAGGCGTTGCCGATCCGCGTCGGTCAAGGGTTCGAGGTGGCGCAACACCAGAACGGTCACCCGATCGCCCATCGCCAGTTCGATCTGCGGCGCGCGCTCAGGCCGGGACAGGCCGGCGATCAGCTCGCGCAAGGGCAGCAACAGATCGGACACTGCCCTCGGCAAAACTGCGCAACTGCGCATATCCGCAACGTAGCTGGAGCCTTTTTCGTGAAAACCGACCAACACCCCGCCCTTTTTCACCACCAGGCGAACGGTCAGCCGCGCGCGGGTGCGATAGCCCCAGTTGGGCCCGGCAATGGGCCGCAGAAGGAGTTGCGGCTTCAGGCGGCTCAAATGCCAAAAGTCATCTTCGAGAATGCGCTGCTTGAACGCCAACTGCGCAGCCGGATCGACATGCTGCATGCTGCAGCCGCCGCAAACGCCGAAATGGGGGCATCGCGGCGTCACCCGGCTGCTCGCCGTGCTGGCCCAGGCCACGGCCTCGCCAGACTCCCAGTTGCGCTTGCTGCGGTGGATGCGCGCCTGCACCCGTTCTCCGGGCAAGGCATTGGCGACGAACACCACTTTGCCGTTTTCGCTGCGCCCGACCCCGCGGGCCTCAAGATCCAGGCTGTCGACCTGCAGCCATTCCAATCGTTGTTCCATCCGGCTATTGGAACAGACCCTAGCCTTGCCACGCGGCGGCTTGCTCCGGCCAGGCGGCAAGATATTCCTGCCAGTGCGATTCCTGCGCCGCGAGGGTGCCCAGGGTGTGTCGCACCAGGTCGATTTCGTCGGCGTATTCGCTCGCGGACAAGGACCCGCGCATGAGCTGGAAGCGGCAATACAACAGATAGGTGTTCATGACATCGGTCTCGCAATAGCGGCGGATGTCGTCGGTCTGCCCGGCAAGCCAGGCATCAAAAACCTTGCTGCCGTCCATGCCCAGCTTGCCGGGAAAGCCGCACAGCTTGGCCAGCACGTCCATCGGCGCATTGGCGCGCGGCTGGTAGAGCGCCAGCAGGTCCATCAGATCGAGATGCCGGGTGTGGTAGCGGGAGATGTAGTTATTCCACTTCATCTCGCGGTCATCTTCTCCCATATCCCAGTATTTCGGCGCCATCACCCCGTGCACCAGGCCACGGTAGTGCAGCACAGGCAGGTCAAAACCGCCCCCGTTCCAGGAAACGAGCTGAGGCGCGTGCTTTTCGATCACGCGGAAAAAGCTCTGCACCACCTGCCCTTCCTGCCCACCTTGATCGACGAAGGAGTGGATTTTCAGCCCCTCGTGATTGCGAAAGGTGCACGAGATGACCAGCACGCGCTGACAATGCACCGGGAGAAAATCGCTCCCGGTCTTTTCCAGACGGCGGGCCTGCGCCTGAAGCACGGCGGCTGCGTCGTCAAGCTCGGGGTCGGCCAGACCCGCAGCGCGCAGCGCGGCGGGGTCGGGGATGGTCTCAATATCAAAGGTGACGATGGGTGTGCGAATCATGGCGGGAAGCAAACATCAACAAGGCAGAACCAGCCAGAGCAAGCCAGTTTCGCCAACCTTAAAGCAGCGAACCTCGGTCGACCCCATTGCGCGCCAGTCGGCCCTTGAGCTTGAGCAAGGACTCCTGCTGGATCTGGCGCACGCGCTCACGCGTGAGGCCGAGGCGCTGCGCCAATGACTCCAAGGTTTCCAACTCGCGTCCGTGCAGCCCAAAACGGGCTTCGATCACTTCGCGCTCACGCTCGGCCAACTCCCCTACCCAGGAATCGACCAGGGCCTCGACTTCGCGGGTCTGCGTCTGCTCTTCCATGCTGAGCGCGTTCTGGTCGGCGAACTGATCGGCGTAACTCTCGCCGCTCTGGGTTTCGCGCAGGGCGTCCAGAGAAGTCGGCTGCTCGGCCAGGGCGAGCAAGTCCGTCACCTCTTCCGTACTGCGCCCCAGGAGCGCGGCCACGTCTTCGTCGGAGGTCTGGCCGCGATAGTCGGCCGCCTGTTCCAGATGCTTGCGCGCCCGCAGCACCTGGTTGAGTTCGCGAATGACGTGCACCGGCAGGCGGATGGTGCGCACCTGCTGCATCAGCGCGCGTTCGATGCTTTGGCGGATCCACCAGCTCGCATAGGTGGAGAAACGAAACCCGCGTTCGGGCTCGAATTTTTCGATGGCGTGAATCAGGCCGAGGTTGCCCTCTTCGATCAAATCGCCCAGTGCCGCGCCGCGGCCGACATAGGCTTTGGCGATGCTCACAACCAGTCGCAGGTTGTGCTCCACCATCGCCTGACGCGCCTCGAAATCGCCCGCCTTGGCGCGGGTCGCCGCCTCGAATTCCTGCTCGGGCGTGAAAAGCGGTTTGGCGCGGATGTGGTTGAGATAGGCCTGCAGGGCACTGACGCCCGATTCATCGTCGATGGCGCCGATGGACGCCGGTGGACAGGGCAAGCCTGTCGGCGCGGGAGCAGACTGCGCATCCGGCGCGGCAGGGCTCTTGTGCGCGATCATTTCCCAGGGTTCTGCGCCGTTCTGTGGGGCGGACCTGGCCGGCGGATCGCCTGCCGCTGGGACAGACACCCCTTGTTCAGAAGGCGAGTCGGAGACCGGTTTGGGGCGGCGCGGCATGCGAGCGGTCAGGGCTGTTTGGGCAAGAGCCCAATGGGATTGATGGACTTGCCGCGCAGTCTGATCTCGAAGTGAAGTTCAACCCGTGGGGCATCGGTCGAACCCATCTCGGCGATCTTCTGTCCGCGCTTCACGGTTTCGTTTTCTTTTACCAGCATGACATTGTTGTGGGCGTACACGCTGATGTAATCGTCGTTGTGCTTGATGATGATCAGCTTGCCGAAGCCGCGCAATTCCGAGCCCGCGTACACCACCCGACCCGCCGCCGCGGCATACACCGGGTCGCCCAGATTGCCCGCAATATCGATGCCTTTGCTCGTCGTGCCATTGAAGCCCTGAATGATCTTGCCGCTGGCCGGCCATGACCAGACGATGCCGTCGTGGGTGGCTGTGGTCAGATTGCTGGCCATGACCGCAGGCCCCGAGGGCGGTGGGCTGGCGGGGGTGACAGGAGCGGGCGGCACTGCAGCGGCCGCCGAGGGTTTCACGGGATTTGGAGCGGGCGGCGGCGCCGTGACCGGGGCTGCAGGCGCCAGCGGCGTGACGGCAAAGCTCTGCGCCGTGCTCCCGGCTGGCAGCGACGGGGCAGAAGTAGCGGGCGCGGTTGCCCCGGCGACTTGCGTCCCACCTTGTGGCGGAGCAACGCGCAGCACCTGACCGACCTCGATCACGTTCGGGTCGTCCAGGTTGTTCCATTGCGCCAGGGCCTGCCAGGTCGTCCCGAATTGGAGGGCAATGCGCCGCAAGGTGTCGCCGGGCTGCACGGTGTAGTACCCCGGCTGTCCCGCCAGAGAGGACGAAGCGGCGGTCGCGATGCCCGCAGGCGCCGCAGCCACCGTGGCGGGCGGCGCGTAGACCGGGGGCACTTTCTGGAAGGTCTTGGACTCGACCGGCACGGGGGCCAGCGCCACCGAGGTACAGGCGCCCAGCATGGCAGCGGCAGAAAGAGTGAGGGCGAGCAGGGCGATCCGCATGGTGGGCAATGTCAATGAACAACGTCGATTCAGGTCAAACCAGATTTTAAGGGGACGAATTTGGCGCCTTCGAGTGGCTGCACGTCGAATGTAGTCGCTGAGCGCTTGCGGTACAGCAAGAGTTGCTGTGGGTCGCCGATGGGCGCAATGAGCACCCCGCCCACTACCAACTGATCGAGCCAGACCTGCGGCAAAGTCAGCGCCGCAGCCCCCGACAAAATCGCGTCGAACGGGGCGCCCTGCGGGCACCCCAGCATACCGTCGCCCAGAATCAAACGCAGGTTCGGCACCCTCAGGGCACGCAGATTGTTGCGCGCCAGATCGTGCAGCGCGCGTATGCGCTCGACGCTATAGACGTCTGCTGCCACCCTGGCCGTCACGGCCGCGGCGTAACCACAGCCGGTGCCGATGTCGAGCACCTTGCCCAGATTGGCGCGCGGCGCCAGGGCCTTGAGCGCCGCATCCAGACCGCGGGCCACGACCGAGGGCTTGGAGATGGTTTGTTCAAATCCGATGGGCAGTGCGTTGTCGAGATAGGCTTGAGCGGCCAGCCCAGGATCGACGAAATGATGGCGCGGCACATCCTGCAAGGCCTGCAGCACCCGCTCGTCAAAGTGGCCCGATTGCCGCAATTTGTCGACCATGCCGCGACGCACCGCGTCCGAGTCAAGTCCGGCCTGACGCGGCAGGCAGCGCGAGGGGCCTTGCGACGCGCCGCGCGTTTGCGGTTCACGTGGGACGGGCAACGCAACGGTTCGCGCCCCCACCACCTGCCCTCTCGCCGGGGGGGGCGTTGTGGGCGTCTTGCTCAGCGCCGCATCAATCGCTTGGCGCGCAGGCCAGTGCACAAAGCGCTGCGGCGACTTGCTGCCCGCACTCACGCACCGCCTCGCGTTTCAAAACGGGCAGCACAGGTCTGGAGCTGGGCATGGTGCGTCAAATCCAGTTGCAGCGGCGTGAGAGAGGCGCACCCTTGAGCGATGGCATCGAAGTCGGTGCCCGCTTGCTGGTCCAGCGCCGCACCGGCGCCGCCGATCCAGTAAATCGTGTCGCCATAAGGGTTTTTCTGTACCACCACGGGCTGGCTCGGATGCCGCTTGCCCAGACGGGTCACGCGCACACCGCCGAGCTCATTCAAAGGGCGGTTTGGGACGTTCAGGTTGAGCAATTGCGCTTGCTGCGGCAGGTCTTCGACCAGTTTCGCCACCACCTCAACCGCCACGGCGACGGCTGTGTCCAGATGCACCCAGCCCTTCTCAACCAGTGAGATGGCCAAGGCGGGAATTCCGAACAAATAACCCTCGGTCGCGGCGGCCACCGTACCCGAATAAATCGTATCGTCGCCGAGATTGGCGCCGTTGTTCACCCCGCTCACCACCAGATCGGGGCGGAAATCGAGCAAGCCCGTCAGCGCGATGTGCACACAGTCTGACGGCGTGCCATTCACATACCGAAAACCATTGCTGGCGGTATAGACCGACAAAGGCCGATTCAGCGTGAGCGCGTTCGAGGCAGCACTTGCGTTCTGTTCGGGCGCAATGACCGTCACATCCCAGTGAGCCCGCAACCCATCAAAGAGCGCGGCAAGGCCGGGGGCCAGATACCCATCATCGTTGGCTAGAAGAATTCGCATGGCCGCATCTTATCGGGTCATTGCGACCAGAATATGCCGACCTGAAAACGACAAGGTTTCGACTCAAGTCGTCATTGCTGGTTGGTGCCCGGAGCGGGAATCGAACCCGCACGCCCCTTTTCAGGAAAGCGGCGGATTTTAAGTCCGCTGCGTCTACCAATTTCGCCATCCGGGCAAGCAGCAGCACGCGCTGCCTCGACGGCTTTGCAGGCGAAATACAGCGCCCTGCAATCCGCGCCTTGACTTGTTTTCGTAGTTTTTTTGCGCGGCGTTTGGAGGTTTCCCGGGACCACGCGCACAAAACCGAACAGCGGTGCTTGAATTCAATTCTACTGAGTCCGCCCTGGGCATTGAGCCGGTCTGGCGCTCAGGGCCAATTCGCAGACGACCACCGTCGTTTCACATTGGCCGCTGTTTTCGTTTCCACTGCGGCCCACACCGTTCAAGATCCTCAAATTCGTGCCGTTACCCCTTTAAACTGTGGATTTTTCACGCCACCACGATGCCGCGAGCAGCGTGAAGGATTTACAAAACATCCCGACCGCACGCATTATGGGCGGCCTATTCTCTGCAGCATCATGTCCGCCACTTCGATCGCCGCATCCGCTTCGCCGCCTTCCAAGACCTTGCCAGGCTTGGCGCACGCCTTGGTGCAGGCCGAACTGCTGCCGCGGACCCTGGTCGAGCAGATCCACCAGCGTGGGCAGGAAACGCGTACAAGCTTCATTGCCACGCTGATCGGCAGTGGGTCGATGAATGCGCCCGATCTGGCGCACTGGGTCAGCAGAACATTTTCATTGCCGCTGCTGGACCTCGATGCCTACGACCCGACCCGTCTGGCGACGGGGGCCATCGACTCGAAGATCATTCAGAGCTACAAGGTTTTGCCTCTGCTCAAGCGCGGCAACCGTCTGGTGGTCGCGACGGCCGACCCAGCCGATCACGAGGCGGAAGACAAAATCAAGTTTCAATCGCAGGCTCAGATCGAGCTGGTCGTCGTCGAATACGACAAGCTCACGCGCATCATCGACCAGGCCGGTCAATCGGCCAGTTCGCAGATCTCCGCCCTGGTTGGCGAAGATTTCGATCTGGGCGATCTCAGCGACGGCAGCGAAGCACCCGACACCAAGGAGCAGACTGCTGAGGTCGATGACGCGCCGGTGGTCAGGTTCCTGCAAAAAATGCTGATCGACGCGATCAATATGCGCGCTTCCGACCTGCATTTCGAGCCCTTCGAGCATTTTTATCGCATCCGCTTTCGCGTGGACGGCGAGCTGCGTGAAATCGCGCAACCCCCGGCCTCGATCAAAGAAAAGCTCGCTTCGCGCATCAAGGTCATTTCCAAGCTGGACATCGCCGAGCGCCGCGTGCCGCAGGACGGGCGCATGAAGCTGCGCATCAGCCCGGAAAAATCGATCGATTTTCGGGTAAGCACCCTGCCCACGCTGTACGGCGAAAAAATTGTGATGCGGATTCTGGACTCTTCCTCGGCCAAGCTGGGCATCGACGCGCTGGGCTACGAGCCGGAGGAACGGGAAAAGCTGCTTCGCGCGATCCATCGCCCCTACGGCATGATTCTGGTGACAGGCCCGACCGGCAGCGGCAAAACCGTGTCGCTCTATTCCTGCCTGAACATCCTGAATCAGCCGGGAGTCAATATCTCGACTGCCGAAGATCCGGCTGAAATCAATTTGCCCGGTATCAACCAGGTCAACGTCAACGAAAAGGCAGGGCTGAATTTCGCCAATGCGCTGCGCGCCTTCCTGCGCCAAGATCCCGACATCATCATGGTGGGCGAGATCCGCGATCTGGAAACCGCCGACATTTCGATCAAGGCCGCGCAAACCGGCCACTTGGTGCTCTCCACGGTGCACACCAATGACGCCCCCACCACGTTGACCCGCCTGATGAATATGGGTGTTCCCGCGTTCAATATTGCGTCCAGCGTCATTCTCATCACCGCGCAGCGTCTGGCGCGCAAACTTTGCACCCAGTGCAAGACCCCGGTCGACCTGCCCGCACAAACGCTGCTGGAGGCCGGATTTCGCGAAGAAGACCTAGACGGTAGCTGGAAGCCCTACAAGGCGGGAAAGTGCAACGCTTGCGGCGGCACCGGCTACAAGGGGCGTGTCGGCATCTATCAGGTCATGCCGATCACTGAAGAAATACAACGCATCATCCTTAATCACGGCACAGCCATGGACATCGCCCAGCAAGCACGCAAGGAAGGCGTGCGTTCTCTGCGGGAGTCCGGGCTGATCAAGGTGAAACAGGGGGTCACATCCCTGGAAGAAATCATCGCCGTGTCCAACGAGTAAACGGGGGAAGCACCATGGCTACAGCGGCAGCGCGAACGGCGAAGGAAGCGCTATTCGAGTGGGAAGGGAAAGACCGGCAAGGCAAGCTGCAGCGCGGTGAGTTGCGCGCGGGCAGCGAGGCCATCGTCTCCGCGTCGCTGCGGCGCCAGGGCATTCTGGTCACCAAGGTGAAGAAGCGTCGCCTGACCAGCGGCAAGGCGATCAAGGCCAAGGACATTTCCACCTTCACCCGCCAGATGTCGACCATGATCAAGGCCGGCGTGCCGCTGCTGCAATCGTTCGATATCGTGGGTCGCGGCCACCCCAACCCCAACATGGCTCGGCTGATCATGGACATCCGCGGCGATGTGGAAACCGGCACCAGTTTGTCCAACGCCTTTCGCAAACATCCCAAATACTTCGATGCGCTGTATTGCAACCTGGTCGAAGCGGGCGAGACGGCCGGTATGCTCGAATTGGTGCTCGACCGTTTGGCCACGTATCAGGAAAAGTCGCTGGCCATCCGCAGCAAGATCAAGAGCGCGCTCACCTACCCGATTGCGGTGATGGTCGTGGCCTTCGTGGTGGTGTCCATCATCATGCTGTTCGTCGTGCCCGTGTTCACGGATGTGTTCTCGCAGTTCGGCGCGAGCCTGCCCGCCCCCACGCTGATGGTGGTGGCCATATCCAACTTTTTCGTGCACTACTGGTACATCCTGTTCGGCACCATTTTCCTGGGCGGCTACTTCTTTCTGCAGTCGTGGAAAAAGTCCATCAAGATGCAGGAGACCATGGACCGGCTGCTGCTGCGCGTGCCGGTCTTCGGCAAACTGGTGCGGCTGGGCGCGCTGGCCCGCTGGACTCGCACCCTGGCCACAATGTTCGGCGCCGGAGTGCCGCTGGTCGAAGCGCTCGATGCCGTCGGGGGCGCGGCCGGCAACATCGTTTATCTGCGCGCCACGGAAAAAATCCAGCAAGACGTTTCTACCGGCACCAGCCTGACGACGTCGATGCAGACGCAGGGGGTGTTTCCGCCGCTAGTCATTCAGCTCACCTCCATCGGTGAAGAGTCGGGCTCGCTCGATTCGATGCTGAGCAAGGCGGCCGACATCTATGAGGCCGAGGTGGATGAGTTGGTGAAAAACCTCTCGGCCCTGCTGGAGCCGATCATCATCGTGTTCCTCGGCGTGATCATCGGTGGGCTGGTGGTGGCGATGTACCTGCCGATTTTCAACCTCGGCAAGGTGGTCGGTTGATGCCCGATTTCGGCGCGCTGCCGCTGACGTTCTGGATCGTGGCCGCCGGGCTGTTCGGTCTGGCGGTGGGCAGCTTTCTGAATGTGGTCATCTACCGTCTGCCGGTGATGATGGAGCGGCAGTGGCAGGCCGATGCCCACGCCACGCTTCATCCGGACGCTCAAACCCAGCCTGCCGAACGCTTCGATCTCATCGCACCGCGTTCGCGCTGTCCGTCCTGCGGTCATCAGATCCTGTGGTGGGAGAACATTCCGGTGCTCAGCTATCTGTTCCTCCGCGGGCGTTGCTCGAGTTGCCACGCGACGATTTCGCCGCGCTATCCGCTGGTCGAACTGATCACTGCGCTGCTGACTGCGGCGGTGGTCGTGCGCTGGGGTGCGAGCGGGGACAGTCTGGCCTACATCGTCCTGCTCTGGGCGCTGATCACCCTGGCCTTGATCGATTTCGACACCACGCTGCTGCCCGACAGCATCACCCTGCCCCTGTTGTGGCTCGGGTTGCTGTGGCACGCCTGGCTGCACCCGGAGCAGCTTTCCAGCGCGGTGTGGGGTGCGGCTGTCGGCTACCTCGCGCTCTGGACGGTCTACCAAGGTTTCAAGCTGTTGACCGGCAAGGAGGGCATGGGCTTTGGCGACTTCAAGCTGCTGGCTGCACTCGGCGCCTGGTTTGGCGTTGCCGCGCTGCTGCCCATCATTTTGCTGTCCAGCATTTGCGGCGCGGTGATCGGCATCGCCTTGCAGTTGCTCAAACTGACGGAGCGCGGCCGCCCGATTCCTTTCGGGCCCTTTCTCGCCGCCGCCGGCATTTTGTTGCTGCTGATCGGGCCGAACACCCTGGTGGCCCTGCTGCTTCCCGTCTCCGGGGCATGAACCGGGCGCCCCGCCTGCGCATTGGCCTGACGGGCGGCATCGGCTCGGGGAAATCGGCAGCGGCCGATCGGCTTGCCGCCCTCGGCGCCGCCATAGTCGACGCTGACGTGCTGGCCCACCAGCTCACCGCCGCCGGGGGCGCGGCAATGCCAGCGCTTATCGAGGCCTTCGGCGAACAAATCTGCGATGCCAGCGGCGCGCTCGACCGCGCCGCCATGCGCCAACGGGTGTTTGGCGACCCACAAGCTCGCGCGCGGCTCGAATCCATCCTGCACCCTCGCATCGGCGCGGCCATGCGCGAGGCCGCCTTTCAACGGAAAGGCGCTTATGTCGTTTTCGTCGTGCCCCTGCTGGTTGAAAATCTGGCGCGCTGGCGGCCGCAGATCGACCGCCTTTGCGTGGTCGATTGCCCCGTCGAGATGCAGGTCGCGCGGGTGCAAGCGCGCTCGGGGCTGGATGTTGCCACCATCAACGCCATTCTTGCGGCACAGGCCACGCGGGCGCAGCGTCTGGCGGTGGCTGACGATGTGATCGACAACAGCGGCGATCTGCAGAGCCTGAGCGATCAGGTCGATTTGCTGCATGCGCAGTATTTGCAACTTGTGCACAAAAATTGAGTTCGGTCGCGGCTTGCAGGACAATGCGGTCAGCCGCCGCAACACCCGCTGACGACAAACCAATATCTCTCGCACAGGGTCTTGAGCCCTTGCGGCACCCCACTGGATCGGTCCGTGATTCTGTACGAATACCCCTTGCACGAACGCGTGCGCACCCTGCTCAGGCTGGAACACCTGTTCCGCCGAGCCGATGTGTTGCAGCAAAGCGCCCTGCCGGAGCATCACCATTTCGCGCTGGTCACCCTGTTCGAGATCATGGATGTCGCAAGCCGCCAGGATCTCAAGTCTGAAATCCTCAAGGAACTCGAACGCCATCGGCAGACCTTCATCGGCTATCGCGGCAACCCGGCGGTGGCCGAGTCCGCGCTCGATGCCGTGCTCGGCGAACTCGATCAGGCCTACCAGGCGCTCGGTCAGCAGCACGGCCGCGTGGGCCAGAGCCTGCAGGACAACGAATGGCTCATGGCGATCCGCAGCCGGGCGGGCATTCCCGGCGGCACCTGCGAATTCGACCTGCCCGCCTATTACGCTTGGCAGCATTTGCCGCAGCAACAGCGCCAGAGCAATCTGGCGCAATGGCTGCAGTCCTTTGCACCGCTGGCCAGCAGTATCGAACTCCTGTTGCGTCTGCTGCGCGACTCCGGCAGTACGCGCAAGATCCAGGCCGTCAATGGCGCCTACCAGCAACAACTCTCCGGCAAGACGTATCAACTGCTGCGACTGCGCATCGACGGCGCTCTGGGCCTGATCCCGGAAATCACCGGCCACCGGCTGATGGTGTCGGTGCGCTTCATGCAACCCGACGCCGATTGGCGCATCACGCCCAGCACGGATGAAGTGCCTTTCGACATGACCCTTTGTCCTTGATCGTCCTTGATCGTCCTTGATTGGCCTTGAAACTTGCCATGGACTCAGATTCTTCTCCTACCTCGCGTCCCAAGGTGCGATGCCCGCAATGCGGCACACTCACCGTTTACAGCCTGAGCAATCCCTGGCGACCGTTTTGCAGCGAGCGTTGCAAGTCGATTGATTTCGGCGCCTGGGCCAGCGAGAGCTATCGCGTGCCGACCAAACCCGACGCCGCTGATATAGATGCACTGGAACAAGAACTCGAACGCAGCAATCTTCAGAACCGGGGCCAGCCCCACTGAGACTTCACTGAGAGACTCCACTGAGCGCGCACCGAGCCGTGCGCAGCGTTCAGCCCCCTTCCTGCGCCAGCCACCCCAACACCGGCAACGCGCCGGGCAGCACCGGGCTGAGCGTGACCGGCAGTGTTTGCCACGATAGTTGCTGGCCTTCGCGGCCCTGCGGTTCGCCGTCCCACGCGGTGATGCGGCAAAACTGCAGATCGACCAGGGCATGGGGATAGTCCACGCGCAGGCTGCGCCAGAACTGGGCCTGCCGCACCCGCACCCCCAGTTCTTCTTCAAACTCCCGGGCCAGCGCGTCTTGCAACGATTCGCCGACTTCCAGCTTTCCGCCCGGAAACTCCCAATAGCCCGCATAGGGCTTGCCCTCGGGGCGCGAAGCCATGAGAAAGGCGCCGTCTGCGCGCACCATCAGCCCGACCGCCACCGCAACCGGTGTGCGCTGAGCCGGGGACGGATTCACTTCCCGCCGCGCCCCGCCCAGTCGCGGGCGAACTGCCAGGCCACGCGGCCAGACCGGGAGCCTCGCTCCAGCGCCCAGACCAGCGACTCCTGCAAGGCTTTGTCCATCTGCTTGTCGGCCACGCCGAAGGCGCGCAACCAATGCTCGGCGATGCGCAGATAGTCGTCTTGACTGTAGGGATAGAAACTCACCCAGAGCCCGAAACGCTCGGACAGGGAAATTTTTTCTTCCACCACTTCGCCGGGGTGGATCTCGCCATTCTCGAGATGCTTGTAGCTCAGGTTCTCCTGCAGATACTCGGGCATGAGATGCCGTCGGTTGGAGGTGGCGTAGATCAGCACGTTGTCGGCAGTCGCGCTGACCGAGCCATCGAGCACCGATTTGAGCGCCTTGTAGCCCGGCTCGCCTTCCTCGAACGACAGATCGTCGCTGAACACGATGAAACGCTCGGGACGATCTGCGAGCAGGTCGGTGAGTTCGGGCAGATCGACCAGATCGGCCTTGTCCACCTCGATGAGACGCAACCCTTGGCGCGCGAATTTGTTCAGACTGGCCTTGACCAGGGACGATTTGCCCGTGCCGCGCGAGCCAGTGATGAGCACATTGTTGGCCGGTTTGCCCTGCACGAACTGGCGGGTATTGCGCTCGACCTTGCGGCGTTGATCTTCGATGCCGATCAGATCGTCGTAAGTGATGGGCGAGAGCTTGTGCACGGGCACCAGCTGCTTGCGCCCGCCCTTGCTGATCCAGCGAAAGGCGACCGACGCCGCCCAGTCGGGCTCGGACAGCGGAGTGGGCAGCAGCGTTTCCAGCCGATCGAGCAGGCCATGGGCGCGTTGAAACAGCGCGGCAAGCTGGCCGCTCAGATCAATGGAAACTGGCGCATCGGCACGAGGAGCATCCACTTCAACGCGGGCTTGGGTGCGGGCCGTCTTGCGGCGGGTTCCGGTTTGGGTCGGCATGGGTTTCAGGAGCGGTAATCGGCATTGATGGACACATAGTCGTGCGACAGATCGCAGGTCCACACCGTCGCCGCCGCCGCGCCGCGGCCCAAGGCGATGCGCACGGTGATCTCGGCCTGTTTCATCACGCGTTGGCCCTCTTCCTCGCGGTAAGCGGGATGACGGCCGCCGCGCGTGGCGACATGCACGTCGTCAAGATAAAGATCGACGCCCTCCACGTCGAGATCGGTCACCCCGGCGTAGCCCACTGCCGCCAGAATGCGGCCCAGATTCGGGTCGCTGGCGAAGAACGCGGTTTTCACCAAAGGCGAATGCGCCACGGCATAGGCCACCAGGCGCGCTTCGTCGCGGCTGCGTGCGCCTTCGACCCGCACGCTGATGAACTTGGTGGCGCCTTCGCCGTCGCGCACGATGGCCTGGGCGAGTTGCTGCGCCAGCGCGGTGAGCGCGGCCTGCAAGGCCTGCGCCTGAGGGCTGTCCGCGCGGGTGATTTTCGCCAGATCCGTCTTGCCCGTGGCAACGACGACGAGGGAATCGTTGGTCGAGGTGTCGCCGTCGATGGTGATGCTGTTGAACGACTCGTCCGCCGCGGCGCGGGTGAGCTGCTGCAGCACTTCGGGCGCGACCGCGCAATCCGTGGCGATGAAGCCGAGCATGGTCGCCATATTCGGGCGGATCATGCCCGCGCCTTTGCTGATGCCGGTGAGCGTCACGGTGACGCCGTCAATCGCCACCTGCGTGCTGGCCGCCTTGGGCAAGGTGTCGGTGGTCATGATGGCGGCAGCGGCATCGAGCCAACCTTCGCTGCGCGCTGCGGCAATCGCCGCGGGCAGGCCGTCGATCAGGCGCTGCATGGGCAGCGGCTCAAGAATCACGCCGGTGGAAAACGGCAGCACCTGCTCGGGCTGCACGCCAAGCAGGCCCGCCAGTTCCACGCAGGTCTGCCGCGCATCGGCCAGACCCTGAGCGCCGGTTCCGGCATTGGCGCAGCCGGTGTTGATGACCAGGGCGCGCACGTCCTGCCCGCCCGTGCTTTGCAGATGCTCGCGGCACACCTGCACCGGTGCGGCGCAAAACCGGTTCTGGGTGAACACTCCCGCCACGCTGGCGCCGGGTGCGATCTGGATCACGGTGACATCCTTGCGCCCCGGCTTGCGGATCTGCGCCTCGGCGACACCCAGCAAAACGCCCTCAACGGCGTGCAGGCGACTGGGATCAGGGACTTGAAGATTCACCGCCATGACAGACTCTCCACAACGTGATGCCATTCAGGATGGGCTGCAGGCCCGACGGGCCCTGCAGCCAGGTTCAACTCAGCTTGCCGTGGCAATGCTTGTATTTCTTGCCGCTGCCGCAAGGGCAGGGATCGTTGCGGCCGACCTTGGGGTAAGGATTTTCCGGCAGCGATGCAGCGGCGGCGGCGCCTGCGACAGCCATGCCGGCCAGCGCCGCCTCGGTGCTGTCGAGCACGGAAATGCCGGATGTCGCATCGGCATGCTGGAAGTTGATGTGGATGCGCTGCGCCTGCTGCTCCATGTTCTCGGCGGCTTGTTCGGCCTGCTCCGGGCTTTGCACCTGCACGGTCATCAGCACGCGGGTGACTTCGGACTTCACCGAATCGAGCATCATGCCAAACAGCTCGAACGCCTCGCGCTTGTATTCCTGCTTGGGCTGCTTTTGCGCATAGCCGCGCAGGTGGATGCCCTGGCGCAAATGATCGAGCGACGACAGATGCTCGCGCCATTGCTGGTCGAGGGTCTGCAACAGCACCACGCGCTCGAACTGGGCGAAGTTGTCGCGTCCGACCAGATCGACCTTGGTGGAGTAAGCGGTGTCGGCGGCTTCGAGCACGCGCTCGAGCACGTCCTCATCGGTCATGTTCTCGTCAGACTCCAGCCACTCTTTGAGCGGCAGCTCGATCTGCCATTCATCGCGCAGCACTTTTTCGAGGCCGGGAATATCCCACTGCTCTTCCATGCTCTGCTCGGGCACATAGGCGCGCACCAGATCGGAGAAGGCGCCCTGGCGCAGTGAGGTGATCTGCTCGCTGACCTCGGTGGAGTCGAGCAGTTCATTGCGCTGCTGATAGATGATCTTGCGCTGCTCGTTGGACACGTCGTCGTATTCGAGCAGTTGCTTGCGAATGTCGAAGTTGCGCGCCTCGACCTTGCGCTGCGCGCTCTCGATCGAGCGCGTCACCATGCCGGCTTCGATGGCTTCGCCCTCGGGCATTTTCAGCCGTTCCATGATGGCCTTGACGCGGTCGCCAGCAAAAATGCGCATCAGCGCGTCATCGAGCGAGAGGTAAAAGCGGGTGGAGCCGGGGTCGCCTTGCCGCCCGGAACGACCGCGTAGCTGGTTGTCGATCCGGCGGCTTTCATGCCGCTCGGTGCCGATGATGTGCAGGCCGCCTGCGGCAATCACCTGGTCGTGCAGCGATTGCCATTCGCTCTTGAGGGTGTGCACCTTGGCGGCTTTTTCCTCGTCCGACAGATTGGGGTCGGCCTCGATGATCTCGCACTGTTTTTCCACATTGCCGCCGAGCACGATGTCGGTGCCCCGACCGGCCATATTGGTGGCGATGGTGATCATGCCCGGGCGTCCGGCCTGCGCCACGATCTCGGCTTCGCGCGCGTGTTGCTTGGCGTTGAGCACCTGATGCGGCAGCTTTTTCTGCTGCAGCAGCATCGAGAGTTTTTCGCTGCTCTCGATGGAGGTGGTGCCCACCAACACCGGCTGGCCGCGCTCGTGGCAGTCGCGGATGTCTTCGACCACGGCCAGATCGCGCTCGTGCGCGGTTTTGTACACCTTGTCCTGCGCATCCTTGCGGCGGATGGGCTTGTTGGTCGGGATGACCACGGTCTCGAGCTTGTAGATTTCCTGAAACTCGAAGGCCTCAGTATCGGCCGTGCCTGTCATGCCGCCGAGCTTGGCGTACATGCGGAAATAGTTCTGGAAAGTGATCGAGGCCAGCGTCTGGTTCTCGCTCTGGATGTCCACGCCTTCCTTAGCTTCCACCGCCTGATGCAGCCCGTCGGACCAGCGGCGGCCCGCCATGATGCGGCCGGTGAACTCATCGACGATGATGACCTCGCCGTTCTGCACCACATAATGCTGGTCGCGGTGGTAGAGGTGATTGGCGCGCAGCGCCGCATACACATGGTGCATCAGCGCGATGTTGGCCGCGTCGTACAGCGTGGTGCCCGGGGGAATCAGCCCCATTTCGGTGAGGATGGCCTCGGTCTTTTCGTGGCCCGACTCGGTGAGGAACACCTGATGCGCTTTCTCATCGACGGTGAAATCGCCGGGTTTCTCCACACCTTTGCCGGTGATCGGGTCTTCCTCGCCGATCTGACGCTCCAGCCGCGGGACGATGACGTTGATCTTCTTGTAAAGATCGGTGTTGTCGTCAGCCTGACCAGAAATGATCAGCGGCGTGCGCGCCTCGTCGATCAGAATGGAGTCGACCTCGTCGATTAGCGCATAGTTCAGCCCGCGCTGCACCCGCTCGGCCGGCTCGTACACCATGTTGTCGCGCAGGTAATCGAAACCGTACTCGTTGTTGGTGCCGTAGGTCACATCGGCAGCGTAGGCCGCCTGCTTCTCTGGCTTGGTCATATTGGGCAGGTTGATGCCCACGCTCAAACCGAGGAAGGTGTAGAGGCGGCTCATCCACTCGGCATCACGCCGGGCCAGATAGTCGTTCACCGTGACCACATGCACGCCTTTGCCCGAGAGCGCGTTGAGATAAACCGGCAACGTGCCCACCAGGGTCTTGCCCTCGCCGGTACGCATTTCGGCGATCTTGCCGTTGTGAAGCGCCATGCCGCCGATCATCTGCACATCGAAGTGCCGCATTTTCAACGCCCGCTTGCCCCCTTCGCGTACCACGGCAAAGGCCTCTGGCAGCAGATCATCGAGACTGCGGCCATTGGCCACCTGCTGGCGAAACTCGGCGGTCTTGGCCTTGAGTTCATCGTCGCTGAGTCTTTCGAATTGCGGTTCCAGGGCGTTGATGCGCTCGACCACGCGCCGGTACTGGCGCAGCAAACGTTCGTTGCGGCTACCGAACAGACTGGTGAGGAATTTGACTGGCATGGGAAGGCGGACTCCAGGCCCGCAGTCTTTGAGTATGGTTTTGAGGGAAGACCGAGGCGGCTGACACCCGCCTAGTTTTCCGAGAACATTTCATTGTATGCGTGCGTTTTGACCGTCCGCACCCTGGCACAATGGGGGTGGACTCTAGGATTTCCAGTCTGTTCCCTCTTCCCATGCCCACCCAACGTCCATCCGCCGCCGTGTCGCCTGCGCCTTTTATCCAGAAAGGCGCCGCATCGCTATCGGCCTGGGCGCGCGTTTCTCCGCCCATAGCCGCGCTGCGCGATGCGGCCACGCTTTCGCACCAGATGTGGCAATCCGCCCGTCCCTTGCTACCCCCGGCTTTGCTGGACGGCGTGCAGGCGGGGCGCTGGCAGGACGGGGTGTGGAGCCTGACCGCCAGTTCGAGCGCGGTGGCCGCCA
The DNA here is from genome assembly GCF_002482605.1 of Thiomonas sp. UBA7699. NCBI lineage: Bacteria > Pseudomonadati > Pseudomonadota > Betaproteobacteria > Burkholderiales > Thiomonas > Thiomonas sp. UBA7699. The sequence continues at coordinate 46,395 of NZ_DLGH01000020.1, forward strand.
AGCTCAGTCAGTTCAAGCCGACCCTGCTGCGGCACTTGCAGGACCGCGGCTTCGCCCTGCGCGACATGCGCATCCGGGTACAGCCACGGGCAGAGCGTGGGCCGCAAACGGCCCCGACAGCGACCCAGCCGCCCTCATGCCCGGATGCGGTCAAGGCAAGATTGCGTCAACTGCTGGAACAGGCCGACTAGGGCCTTCGAACGGTCAAAAAGCGAAGGTGGGAACGGCGCGAAAACCCGCCGGGGCGCGGGTGGCGTCTTCGAAGCTGACGATCTCGTAGCTGGATTCATCGGCAAAGAGTTCGCGCAGCAGCAGATTGTTGACCATGTGGCCGCTGCGAAAGGCGCTGTACGCGCCGATCAGCGCCTTGCCCGCTACGTACAGATCGCCGATGGCATCGAGCGTCTTGTGTTTGACGAACTCATCGTCGAAGCGCAGCCCTTCCTGATTGAGCACGCGGTATTCGTCCATGACGATGGCGTTTTCCATGCTGCCTCCCAGCGCCAGCCCATTGCTGCGCAGGGTTTCGACATCGCGCATGAAGCCGAAGGTGCGAGCGCGGGCGATGTCTTTCACGTACGAGTCGCGCCCCAGCTCAAACACCGTGGACTGCGCGGTCTGATTGACGGCGGGGTGGTCGAAATCGATGTCGAAACTCAGCTTGAAGCCGTCGAAGGGATCCAGTCGCGCCCATTTTAGGTCGCTGCCCTGCCCGAGCCGCAATTCAACGGGCTTGCGTACGCGGATGAATCTTTTCGGTGCGTTTTGCAGTGCGATGCCTGCCGATTGCAGCAAATAAACGAACGAAGACGCTGAGCCGTCGAGTATGGGGATTTCTTCCGCCGTGACGTCGATATACAGATTGTCGATCCCCAGACCGGAGCAGGCCGACAGCAAATGCTCAACGGTGTAGATCTTCACGTCGTCGCGCCCCAGCGTGGTCGCCATGCGCGTATCCACCACGGCAAACGGACTCAGCGGAATTTCGACCGGCTCGCTCAGATCGGTACGGGTGAACACGATGCCCGTATCGGGCGGGGCGGGGCGCAGGGTCAGTTCCACCCGCTCACTGCTGTGCAGGCCCACGCCGACAGCGCGGTTGACGGATTGAATGGTGCGTTGCGCCAACATGTCAATAACTTATGAGAATTCTTAATTTGATTGCCAGATGCTATGCATTCTAGGTGCCAAGCCTGAATTCTGCTGAAGACCCTGAAGGAGCACCGAGGCGCTTTCGGCCAGCGTTGCTGGCCCGCGTCGTTGACCCGCTTAGTTGACCCGCGTTGCCGTGCTCTGACAGGGAGGTGATCTGTCAGAGCGCAGCAACGCCTTTGCTCCTGCGCGGCGGCGACAAACCCATGCGGAGTCGGGTCACTCCGTCGGGGGGACGGGCTAGCTCAGCGGTACGGCCCATGCCGCCACAGTGCATCGCCGCGTCCCGTCACCGGGCGCGTTTTTCGCGGAAAGGCTCAGTCCGCCTGCTTGCGCAGGAAAGCCGGAATTTCCATTTCCTCCATACCGCTTTGCATCAGCGCGTTCACGTGCGCCGACGGTGCGCCGCGGCCACTACGCCAGATCGCCGGGCTTTGATACGGATCCGCGCCGGCCTGGCCGCCATAGCCCTGCGTGCGCAGCGGCATGTTGTCGGTGCCGGTGCGGATGATGGTGAGTTCCGGCGCGGCCTTTTCGGCCTTGCCGCACAAGCCCGTAGCCAGCACAGTGACGCGCAGCGAATCGCCCATGGTCGGGTCGTTGACCGTGCCGAAAATGATGTTGGCTTCCGGCGAGGCATAGGCGCGGATGGCGTTCATCGCCTCGCGCGTTTCGCCCAGGCGCAGCGAGTCGTCTGCGGTGATGTTCACCAGCACGCCCTTGGCGCCCGAGAGATCGACGCCGTCGAGCAGCGGGCAGACCACAGCCTGCTCGGCCGCCAGACGGGCGCGGTCGGGGCCGCTGGCCACCGCAGTGCCCATCATCGCCTTGCCCGGCTCGCCCATCACGCTCTTCACGTCCTCGAAGTCGGCGTTGATCAGGCCCGGCACATTGATGATCTCGGCAATGCCGCCAGTGGCGTTCTTCAGCACGTCGTTGGCCTTGGCGAAGGCCTCTTTCTGGCTGATGTCATCGCCGTAAACCTCCAGCAGCTTTTCATTGAGCACGACGATGAGCGAATCGACATTGGCCTCCAGCTCGGCCAGTCCTTGCTCGGCGTTGGCCATGCGCTTGGAGCCCTCGAAGTCGAACGGGCGCGTCACCACGGCCACGGTGAGGATGCCCATTTCGCGGGCGATCTTGGCGATCACCGGCGCGGCGCCCGTGCCGGTGCCGCCGCCCATGCCGGCCGTGATGAACAGCATGTGCGCGCCTTCGAGCGCATCACGAATCTGGCCACGCGCCTGATCCGCCGCCTCGCGCCCGACCACCGGCTTGCCGCCGGCGCCCAGACCCGTCTTGCCCAGTTGCAGGAACTGGTGCGCACCCGAGGTCTTGAGCGCCTGGGCATCGGTGTTGGCGCAGATGAACTCCACCCCACGCACGCCCGAGGCGATCATGTGTTCGACCGCGTTGCCGCCGCCGCCGCCAACACCGATCACCTTGATGTTGGTTCCCTGGTTGAACGCGCTGTGGGCGTCGTTCTCGATCATTTCAAAAGCCATGTCACACCTCCGTTAAAAACCGGCTGACGCACCCTACGCCCGCCGAACACACTCTGCGGGGCGGCACCCGGACCCTCCGGGCACCGCCCCGCAGAACTCAAAAATTCCCTGCAAACCACTCGCGCAAACGTCCCAGCGAGCCCTTGACTGAACTGCTCTTTTGCGCAAGGCGTGCGCCGCGCTGCCGCTGGTGCAAGGCCTCGGCCAACAGCCCCATGACCGTGGCCATGCGCGGATTGCGCACCATGTCGGCCAGCGGGCCGGTGTAGCTGGGCGCGCCTACGCGCACCGGCTTGAGAAAAATGTCTTCTGCCAGTTCGACCATGCCGGGCATCTGCGCCGAACCGCCGCAGAGCACCACGCCGGAGGACAGCACTTCCTCGAAGTGGGAATCGCGAATGACCTGCTGTGCCAGCGCGAAAATTTCTTCGGTACGCGGCTCGATCACGCTGGCGAGCACCTGCCGCGACAGCATGCGCGGCCCGCGGTCGCCCAGCCCCGGCACCTCCAGCGTCTCTTCCGGGTTAGCGAGTACCTGCTTGGCGATGCCGTGCTCGATCTTGATGTCTTCGGCGTCGCGCGTGGGCGTGCGCAGGGCCATGGCGATATCGCTGGTGACCAGCTCGCCGGCCACCGGAATGATGGCGGTATGGCGGATGGCGCCCCCGGTGTAGATGGCGATGTCGGTCACGCCGGCGCCGATGTCCACCACCGCCACGCCGAGTTCCTTCTCGTCCTCGGTGAGCACGGCGTGGCTAGACGCCAGCGGGTGCAGCACCAGTTGCTCGACCTCCAGGCCGCAGCGGCGCACGCACTTGAGCACGTTTTCCGCGGCAGTCTGCGCCCCGGTGACGATGTGCACGTTCACCTCCAGCCGCACGCCGCTCATGCCCACCGGCTCTTTCACGTCCTGGCCGTCGATGATGAACTCCTGCGGCTCGACCAGCAGCAAGCGCTGATCCGCCGGAATGTTCACCGCCTTGGCGGTTTCGATCACGCGGGTGACATCGGCCTGCGTGACTTCGCGATCCTTGATGGCCACCATGCCGTGCGAGTTCTGCCCGCGGATGTGGCTGCCGGTGATGCCGGTGATCACATGGGTGATCTTGCAATCAGCCATCAGCTCGGCTTCCTTCAAGGCCGCCTGGATGGATTGCACCGTCGCCTCGATGTCCACCACCACCCCGCGGCGCATGCCCGCGGTCGGCGCCTGGCCCATGCCGACGATCTTGAATCCCGCCGCCGGGTTGTCGCGATCGGCCAGCATTTCAGCCACCACCACCAGCACTTTGGAGGTGCCGATGTCCAGCGCCACCACCAGATCCTTGTAGTCCTTGGCCATATCAGTCTTTCCTCCCCGCGGGTTGCGGTGTCTTGTTCGATGTCTTGTTCATGCCCGGCAGATCCACACCTTGCAGATGCACGGCGAAGCCGTTGGGATAGCGCAGATCGACGCTGTCGATGGACCGCCCGTAGCGGGCTTCGAGCTGCGGCATCAGAGTCATGAATTGTTTGAGGCGGGTCTGCGTCGCCGCGCTGTCGGGCGCACTGCCCAGGTCGATGCTCAGGCCCGAGCGGGTCTGCACGCTCCAGTTGCCGCCGCTGCCTTGCGCCAGCGTGGCGACGGTCTGATGAAATTCCTGCATCAAAGGCTGCAACTTCTGGCTCATCTGCAAGACCTGCGCGCTGGTTCCCGCCGGGCCGCTGAGCTGCGGCAGACCCAGCCCCTGGACTTCGCCGAGGTTGGCGTTGAACGCCTGCCCCTGCGCGTTGACCAGTTGCGGCGCGCTGCCCGGCTCGCGCCAAATGGCCACTGGCTGCTGCGCCTGCAGCGTGACGACCAGTTGCATCGGCCACAGCCGCTGCACCACCGCGGTACGCACCCACGGCAGGCTCTCGAACACCCGCTGCGCCTGCGCAAGATTGATGGTGAGGAAATTGCCCCGCAACTGCGGCAGGGCCTCGGCCCGTACCGTCACCGGACTGATGCGCTGCAGGTCGCCCTGAAGCCGCACGGCGCGGATGTCCCACCAGTTGCGCTGCATCAGCCAGTGCCCGGCGACGAACAGGCAGCCGAGCGCCACCAGCCAGAACAGGGCACGCGAGGTGCCTTGCATCAGGCGGATGTCGAGCGGGAGCTCGCGTGGGGCGTAACTGCTCATCGGTCGCTCCTCCCGCTGCCGCCGGGCCGCCCCGAGGCGGGCTTTTCCCCCTCCCAACCTCCTCCACGGCGTGGGGGAGGAGTGTTTGCTCCCTCTCCACTTGTGGGGAGGGCCGGGGTGGGGATGGCCCTCTCGGGGGGCAGCGCAGGCGAAGCCGCAGCTTGGGGGTCAACCCCCTTATGCGGTTGGTCGAGCGCCGCCATGCTGAGGATGAGCAGGCACAGATCGGCGTATTCCAGCCCGGCCACACGCGCGGCCATGGGCACCAGTGAATGCGAGGTCATGCCGGGCGAGGTGTTGATCTCCAGCAGGAAGGGCTGGCGGTCGGTCGCGCGAATCATGACGTCGGCCCGCGCCCAGCCGCGGCAGCCCAGCGTGCGATAGCTGCGCAAGACCAGATCCTGAATGCGAGCTTCTTCGTCGGCAGGCAATTCGCTTGGGCAGATGTAGCGGGTGTCGTCGCTGAAATACTTGTGTTCGTAGTCGTAGTTGCCGCCGGGAGCGACGATGCGAATGAGCGGCAGCGCCCGCGCCTGATCGCCCGCGCCGATCACCGCGCAGGTCACTTCGTCGCCCTCGATGAACTGCTCCACCAGCACCCGGCTGTCAAAGCGTGCGGCTTCGAGATAGGCGGCTTGCACTTCGGCCTCGCTGTCGGCTCGCTTCAGACCCAGCGTGGAGCCTTCATGCGTGGCCTTGAAAATCAGCGGAAAGCCCAGCTCGGCCGCCGCCGCGCGAGCCTCGATGAGCGTGCCCACCTCGCGCCATTTGGGCGTGGACAGGTTCTCGAAATGCCACAGCCGCTTGGTCATGGCCTTGTCGATCGCCAGGGCCGAGGCCAGCACGCCCGGCCCGGTGTAGGGAATGCCGAGCAGTTCCAGCGCGCCCTGCACCGTGCCGTCTTCACCCCAGCGGCCATGCAGATTGATGAACGCGCGCTGCGCACCGAAGGACTTGAGCGCCGCCAGGTCGTCCACCGACGGATCGAAAGCAAAGGCATCGACCCCGCGCGACTGCAGCGCGGCGAGCACGCCCTTGCCCGACATCAGCGACACCTCACGCTCGGCGGAAAGCCCGCCCATGAGCACCGCGACCCGGCCCAGACCGCGCGGATCGATTTGCGGCCAGGGGGTCATTGCGCGGTCTCCTTTGCCATCGCCACCACTTGAGCGGCCACGCCGCCGATGGAACCTGCCCCCATGCAGATCAGCACGTCGCCCTCGCGCGCCATCTCCAGAATGGCCTGCGGAAGATCGGCCACGGCTTCGACGAACACCGGCTCGGTCTTGCCGGCCACGCGCACCGCACGCGCCAGGCTGCGACCGTCGGCCGCGACCAGCGGGGCTTCACCGGCGGAGTACACCTCGGCCAGCAGCACCGCGTCGGCCTCGCCGAGCACTTTCACAAAGTCTTCAAACAGATCGCGGGTGCGGGTGTAGCGATGCGGCTGAAAGGCAAGCACCAAGCGCCGCCCCGGAAAGGCGCCGCGGGCCGCCGCCAGCGTGGCCGCCATTTCGACTGGATGGTGGCCGTAATCGTCGATCAGGGTGAAGTGCCCGCCGTGGTGAGCCGCCACTTCGCCATAGCGCTGGAAGCGCCGACCCACGCCGGTGAACCCGGCTAGCGCGCGCTGGATGGCGGCGTCGTCCACATTCAGTTCGGTGGCCACGGCGATGGCGGCCAGCGCGTTCTGCACGTTGTGCCGCCCCGGCAGGTTGAGCGTGACGGCCAGCGGCGGCAGTTGCACGCCGTTACGGCGCAGCACGGTGAAGTGCATCTGCGCGCCCTCGGCCCGCACGTCGATGGCGCGCACCTGCGCGTCTTCGGCAAAGCCGTAGCTGGTGATGGGCTTGGAAACAAACGGCATGATGCCGCGCACCGCCGCATCGTCCACGCACAGTACGGCCGCGCCGTAGAACGGCAGCCGGGCGATGAAATCGACGAAGGCATGGCGCAGTCGGGCCGGGTCGTGGCCGTAGGTGTCCATGTGGTCGGCATCGATATTGGTGACCACGGCCATCACCGGCAGCAGGTTGAGGAAGGAGGCGTCGGATTCGTCGGCCTCGACCACGATGTATTCGCCCTGCCCGAGTTTCGCGTTGACCCCGGCGCTGTTGAGCCGTCCGCCGATCACGAAGGTCGGATCGAGCCCGCCCTCAGCCAGCACGCTGGCGACCAGACTGGTGGTGGTGGTCTTGCCATGCGTGCCCGCAATCGCAATGCCGCGCTTCAGGCGCATCAGCTCGGCCAGCATGACCGCGCGCGGCACCACCGGAATATGGCGCGCACGCGCCGCGAGCACCTCGGGGTTGTCGGCACGCACAGCGGTGGAAACGACCACGGCATCGGCATCCTGCACCTGAGCGGCGTCGTGCCCGATGGCCACGCGCAGGCCCAGCTCGCGCAGTCGGCGCACGGTGGCGCTCTCGCTCAGATCCGAGCCGCTGATGGCATAGCCCAGGTTGTGCAGCACTTCGGCAATGCCGCTCATGCCGGCGCCGCCGATGCCGACGAAATGAATGTTGCGAATGGCGTGTTTCATCGCCCTTGCCTTCCTGTTTGTTTGCTCGTCTCGCGTCCCGCCAGCAGGGCGTTGCAGCCCGCCACGACCGCCTGCACCGCATCCGGCCGCGCCAGGCCGCGTGCGGCCTGCGCCAGTTGCAGCAGGCGCGGGCGGTCCAGGCTTTGCAGCAGCTCGGCCAGCCCCTGCGCGCTCAGGTCGCGTTGTTGAATCAGCAGCGCCGCATCGCGGCCTGCGAGAAATTTCGCGTTCACCGTCTGGTGGTCATCGACCGCATGGGGAAACGGCACGAACAGCGCTGCCACACCGGCGCAGGCCACTTCGGTCACGGTCGAGGCACCGGCGCGGCAGATCACCAGATCGGCCTGCGCATAAGCCGCGGCCATGTCGTCGATGAAGGCCACGCAGTCGGCTTGCACCCCGGCGTCGGCATAAGCCTGTTGCAGGGTCGGCAGATGCTTGGCCCCGCTTTGATGACGCACCTGCGGGCGTTCGACTGCAGGCAAAAGCGCCAGCGCCTGCGGCACCAGCGAGTTGAGCGCCTGCGCGCCGAGACTGCCGCCGACCACGAGCACCTGCAGCGGCCCGCTGCGACCGGCGTAGCGCTGCTCGGGCGAAGGCAAAGCGCAGATCTCGGCACGCACCGGATTGCCCACCCACTGCGCACCCGGCAGCGCGTCGGGAAACGCGGTGTAGCTGCGGTCGGCCAGGCGCGCGAGCACCTTGTTGGCCAGACCGGCGACGGCGTTCTGCTCATGCACCACCAGCTTGGCCCCAGCCCACACGCTCATCAAACCACCGGGAAAGGCGATATAGCCGCCCATGCTCACCACCACGTTGGCGCCAACGCGGCGCAAGCCGCGCAAAGCCTGCCAGAAGGCGCGCAGCAGGTTGAGCGGCAGCAGCAGTTTGGTCAGCAGCCCTTTACCGCGCAGGCCACCGAAGCGCACCCAAAGCATGTCGAAGCCGTGACGCGGGGCGAGCTGCGCCTCCATGCCGGTGGGCGCGCCCATCCAGTACACCGTCCAGCCCGCAGCGCGCAGCCCTTCGGCCACGGCAATGCCGGGGAAAATGTGGCCGCCGGTGCCTCCGGCCATGATGACGGCCACCGGGGCAGCCGAGGGCGACAGGGGCAAGGCGCCGGGCCGCCCCAAGCCTTGCCCCGCCCCCCGGGGGGGGAGCGCCGCAACGCGGCGATCTCGGGGGGGGACTTCCCCGAACAAGGCGCCGGGCCGCCCCAAGCCTTGCCCCGCCCCCTGGGGGGAAAGCGCCGCAACGCGGCGATCTCGGGGGGGGCTTGTCATACATGTCCTCCGCGCATCAGAATCCGGTTCTCGAAATCGACGCGCAGCAGCACGGCAATGGCCATGCAGTTGAGCAGCAGCGCCGAGCCGCCATAGCTCATCAGCGGCAGCGTCAGTCCCTTGGTGGGCAGCAGACCGAGGTTCACGCCGATATTGATGAAAGCCTGCCCGCCGATCCACACGCCGATGCCTTGCGCCACCAGCGCGCTGTACATGCGGTCGAGCACCAGCGCCTGACGGCCGATGTCGAAGGCGCGGCGCACGATCCAGTAGAACGCGAAAATCACCACGCCGACGCCCACCAGACCCAGTTCCTCGCCGATGATGGCCAGCAGAAAGTCGGTGTGCGCTTCCGGCAGGTAATGCAGCTTTTCGATACTGCCGCCGAGGCCGACGCCGAACCACTCGCCGCGCCCCATCGCAATCAGCGCGTGCGAGAGCTGATAGGCGCTGCCCAGCGCATTCGATTCCGACCAGGGGTTGAGATAGGCGAAGATGCGGTCCCGCCGCCAAGGCGAAAGCACGATCATCAACACAAAGGCGCCGATCACCGCCACGCTGAACACCGAAAACAGCTTGCCGTTGGCCCCGCCGAGAAACAGGATGGCCAAGGTGATGGAAGCGATGACCAGGAAGGCGCCCATGTCGGGCTCGGCCAGCAGCAGCACGCCCACGATCATCATCACCGCCATCATCGGCAGGAAGGTCTTGAGCAGGCTTTGCTTGACCTCCTGCTTGCGCACCATGAAATCGGCGGCATAGATGAGCGCGGTGAGCTTGACCAGCTCGGAGGGCTGGAAGTTCAGCCCGCCGGGGAAAACCACCCAGCGCTTGGAGCCGTTCACGTCCTTGCCGATATGCGGCAACAACACGAGCACCAGCCCGATCAGCGAGAGGAAGAAAAAGCGCATCGACCATTTCTGCAGCTCGGCCATCGGAATCTGCACCACGATCCAGCTTGCCAGCAAGGCCGCCGCGATGGAGAACAGATCACGGATGAAATAGTGGTAGGGCGACCACTGCGCATAGCGCGGCGAGTCGTGAAAAGAAATCGTCGCCGAATACACCATCACCAGGCCGTAGGCCAGCAGCAGCAGCGTGACCCAGACCAGGTTCTGGTCGTACTCCAGCATGCGCGAATTGCGCGGCGCACTATGCCCCACGCGCACCGGCAGATCGGCCGCTGCCTTGTCGCGCTTGCGACCGAGGAAGGGCAACATGCGCTCAAGCATGGTCGGCCCCTTCGTTCCACACCTGCCCGCGCTGCTCGGCCAACTCGCGCACGGCGGCGACAAACACCTCGGCACGATGCGCGTAGTTGCGGAACATGTCCAGACTGGCGCAAGCGGGTGACAACAGCGCCGCGTCGCCGGTCTTCGCCAGCGTGGCGGCGCGCTGCACAGCCTGCTCCAGGGACTGCGTGAATTCGGTGGGGGCCAGCCCCTGGAGCTCCGCGGCGATGGCCTGCGCATCGCGGCCGATCAGCACCGCAGCGCGCAGCCGCGCAGCCTGCGCGCGCAGCGGCGAAAAGTCCTGCCCCTTGCCGTCCCCACCGGCGATCAGCACCACCGGCGTTTCCATGCCCGCCAGTGCCGCCACCGTGGCGCCGACATTGGTGCCCTTGCTGTCGTCGATCCAGCGCACGCCGTCGATCACCGCCACGGTCTGCATGCGATGCGGCTCCCCGCGATACTCACGCAGGGCATGCAGCATGGGCGCGAGCTGCGCGCCTACGGCATCGCACAGCGCCAGCGCGGCCAGGGCATTGGCGACGTTGTGCGCGCCCTGAATGCGCAGGGCTTCCGCGGGCATCAAACGCTGCATCTGGAGCCCGGCCTCGGGCAAGGCGCCGGGCCGCCCCAAGCCTTGCCCGGCCCCCTGGGGGGAGATCGCCGCACCGCGGCGATTTCGGGGGGTGCCTTCTTCCGGGAGGGCGCGCGCCAGCCAGTCGATGCCGCCTTCCCGCACCACGCCCCAGTCTCCCGGTTGTTGCGGCGCCGACAAACCAAAGCGCCGCAGCTTGCGCCCCGGGCGTTGCATGGCCAGCACCTGCGGATCGTCGCGATTGAGCACCATGACGCCCTGCGCGCTCTGATTGCCGAAGATGTTGGCCTTGTCGGCGGCGTAGGCCGTCATATCGCCGTGCCAGTCGAGATGGTCCTGGGTGATGTTGAGCACCGTGGCGGCGTCGGCGGCGAAGCCCTCCATGCCATGAAGCTGGAAGCTGGAGAGCTCCAGCACCCAGGCTGCAGGAAGGTCGTCGGCGTCAAGCCGGGCCTGCAGCGCGTCGAGCATGGACGGCGAAATATTGCCCGCCACTGCCACGCTCCAGCCCGCGCGCTCCAGCATCAGCCCGGTCAGCCGTGTGACGGTGGTCTTGCCGTTGGTGCCGGTGATGGCGACGATCTTGGGCGCATAGCCTCGCTCTGCGCGCAGCGCGTCGAGCGCCCACTGGAACAGATGCAGCTCACCGGCCATCGGCACGCCGCGTTCGGCGGCTGCCTGTGTGAGCGCGGCAAACTCGGCCGCGTGCGGCGCGATGCCGGGGCTGCGCAGCAGCAGTTGCGCGTCGCCCAGCAGATCGGCGCTCAGGTTGCCGCAATGCACCTGCGCCGCAGGCACTTCGCGCTGCAGCGCAGCCAGCCCGGGCGGCGCGCTGCGGCTGTCGGCCACGCGCACCCGCGCGCCTTGCGCCGCACACCAGCGCGCCATCGCCAGGCCGGATTCGCCCAAACCGAGCACGAGAACGGAGAGTGAGTTCAGGTTCATCGCAGCTTCAGACTCGCCAGGCCCACCAGACAGAGCATCATGGTGACGATCCAGAACCGCACCACCACCTGCGACTCTTTCACCCCGAGTTGCTCGAAGTGATGGTGCAGCGGCGCCATTTTGAAAATGCGCCGTCCCACGCCGTACTTTTTCTTGGTGTACTTGAAGTAGGTCACCTGAATCATCACCGACACGGTTTCAGCGACGAACACGCCGCCCATGATGGCCAGCACGATTTCCTGGCGCACGATCACGGCGATGGTGCCCAAAGCGCCGCCCAGCGCCAGCGCGCCCACGTCGCCCATGAACACCTGCGCCGGATAGGCGTTGAACCACAGAAACGCCAGCCCGGCGCCGACCATCGCGCCCACGAAAATCAGCAGCTCCCCCGTTCCCGGAATGAAGGGGAACAGCAGGTATTTGGAATAGACCGCATTGCCGGTGACGTAGGCAAACACGCCCAGCGAACTGCCGACCATGACCACGGGCATGATGGCCAGGCCATCGGCGCCGTCGGTGAGGTTGACCGCGTTGCTGCTGCCCACGATGACCAGATAGCTCAGCACGATGAAGCCGGTCACGCCGAGCGGATAACTGACCGATTTGAAGAACGGCACGATGAGGTCGGAAGCGGGGGGCAAGGGCATGCTCATGCCGCTCTGCAACCACGCCACGAACAGATGCCAGACCTCGGCGTTGCCCTTGCCCGACACGGCGAAAGCCAGGTAGAACGCGGCGGCCACGCCGATGAGCGTCTGCCAGAAGTATTTGTCGCGCGAGCGCATGCCGTTGGGGTCGCGGTAGACCACCTTGCGGTAGTCGTCGGCCCAGCCGATGGCGCCGAAACCGAGCGTGACCAGCAGCACCAGCCAGACGAAGCGGTTGCTCAGATCCATCCACAGCAAGGTGGACACGCCGATGGACAGCAGGATGAGCACCCCGCCCATGGTGGGCGTGCCGGTCTTGATGAGATGCGTCTGCGGCCCGTCCTGACGCACGGCCTGGCCGACCTTCATCGCGGTGAGTTTGCGGATGACTGCAGGGCCCGCGAGCAGGCCGATGAACAGCGCGGTGAGCGTGCTCATCACCGCGCGGAAAGTGATGTAGTTGAACACCCGAAAAAAGCGCAGATCGGGCGAGAGCTCCATCAGCCACATGGCCAGACTATGCAGCATGGTGCACCTCCTGCGTGGACGCGCCGTTGCCATTCGCCGCCAGCGCGGCGATGGCCTGCACCGCGCGCTCCATGCGCATAAAGCGCGAGCCTTTGACCAGCACGGTGTCGAATTCGCGCAGCGCCGCGGCCTCCAGGGTGAAGTCCATCAAGTCGGGCTGATGCTTTGCTGCCGCCAGGCCCGCCGCTTGTGCGGCCGCGACCGCCTGCGCCGTCATGGCGCCGCAGGCCCACAGCGCCGCCACGCCGCGCTGGGCCGCATACGCACCCACTTCGGCATGGAAGGCCGGGCCGTTGTCACCGACTTCGCCCATATCGCCGAGCAGCAGCAGGCTGCGCCCGGGAAGTTCGGTCAACACGTCGATGGCGGCGCGCACCGAGTCGGGGTTGGCGTTGTAGCTGTCGTCGATCAGCAGCAGCGTGTGCTCGTCGACGCAACGCAGACGTCGCGGCACCAGACGCCCGGCCACCGGAGCAAAGGCTTCGAGTCCGCGGCAGATGGCATCCAGCGGAGCGCCTGCGGCCAAGGCCGCTGCTGTCGCCGCCAGCGCATTGCGCGCGTTGTGCCGCCCCAGCAGTTGCAGGCCCACTTCAGCATGGCCCGCCGGGGTATGCAATTGCAGCCGCAACTGGCCCTGCCGATAAAACGCATGGCCGCTGACTTCAGCCTCCACGTCCGCCTCAGCCTCTTCGCGCAGGGCAAAGCGCAACACACGCCGACCGGCGGCTTGCGCCACCCAGATCGCATTCTGGGCGTCGTCTGCGGGAAACACCGCCACCCCGGTCTGCGGCAATGCGGCGAGCACCGCGCCGTTTTCGTACGCGACCGCTTCGACGCTATGCATGAATTCCTGATGTTCGCGCTGGGCGTTGTTCACAAGCGCCACGGTGGGTTCGGCCAGACTGGCGAGCCAGGCGATCTCGCCCGGATGGTTCATGCCCAGCTCCACCACGGCGGCCTGATGTTGCGGCCGCAAGCGCAGCAAAGTGAGCGGCAGACCCACCTCGTTGTTGAAGTTGCCCTGCGTCGCCAGACGCCGGTCTTGGCCCTGCCACGCCGCCAGAATGCTTGCGAGCATCTGCGTCACCGTAGTCTTGCCGTTGCTGCCGGTCACCGCGATCAGCGGCAACGTCTGCTGCCGCCGCCAGCCTCGCGCCAACAGGCCCAATGCGCGCAGGGTGTCGGGCGCCTCGATGCCCGGCAGCCCGCTTGCCGCCACGCCTTGCTCGGCCAGCAGGGCGCGCGCACCAGCGGCCGCTGCCTGCGGCAGAAAGTCGTGCGCATCGAAGCGGGCGCCGCGCAAGGCGACGAACAGCGCGCCCGGCGTGAGTTTGCGGCTATCGGTCTCGATGGCGCTCACCGCCACCTCGGCCTCGCCGATGAGGCGGGCCTCGGGCCCGATCCAGTCGCGCAATTCGCCCAGGCTGCAAAGCCCTGCGCCGCGCGCGGCCAGTGCCATGCGGGCATGGAAGGCGTCGCTGAAGGCCTGCTTGTGTCCGGCGATCTCTTGCGTGTTTTCGTGCCCCTTGCCCGCGATGAGCACCACGTCGTGCACAGCGGCGTGCGACAGGGTCTGGGCGATGGCGGCGGCGCGATCTTCGATCAGCAGGGCTTGCGCGGGTTGCTGCAGACCGGCGAACAGGTCTTGCAGAATGGCGCCTGGCGCTTCGCTGCGTGGGTTGTCGCTGGTGAGTACCACGCGGTCGGCGTGAGCCTCGGCGGCCTGTGCCATCAGCGGGCGTTTGCGCGCATCGCGGTCGCCGCCGGCGCCGAACACGCACCACAACTTGCCTTTGCGCTTGGCGGTGACAGGCCGCAGGGCTTGCAGCGCTTTGTCCAGCGCGTCGGGCGTGTGGGCGTAGTCGATGACCGCCAGCGGCGCACCGATGCCGCCCAGCATCTGCATGCGACCCGGCACCGCGCGCACCGTGCGCAAGGCGGCGGTAATGGCGGCGTCATCCAGCCCCGTGGTGTGCAGCAGCGCGGCAACCACCAGCAAATTGCGCAGGTTGAAGGCGCCCAGCACGGGCAGATCCAGCGCGTGGCGATGGTGGTGATGCACCAGAGTGAGGCGCTGGCCAGTGGAAGTCTGCACTACGTCCTCCGCACACCAGTCGGCCTTGGCGATCAGCGCGGTGGTTTGCACCTGCAGCCCCCGGCTGCGGCAATCGGCGAGCAAGACGCTTGCGGCGTAGGGATCGTCGATATCCAGTACGGCATGCTGCAGCCCCGGCCAGATGAACAGCGCCCGCTTGGCGCGCGCATAGGCCGCCATGTCGCCGTGGTAGTCGAGATGGTCTTGCGTCAGATTGGTGAATGCAGCCGCATGAATAGCGCAACCCGCCAGCCGATGTTCGTCCAGGCCGATGCTCGATGCCTCGATGGCGCACCAGAGCGCGCCTTGCTCGCGCAGCCGCGCCAGGATCGTCTGCAGACGCACCGGGTCGGGCGTGGTGAAGCCGGTGGGCTGCAGCGCGTCCGGCCATCCGGCGCCCAGCGTGCCGATCACCCCGCAGCGCTGCCCAGCCGCGTTCAGGGCCTGCGCTGCCCACAAAGCGCAGGAGGTCTTGCCATTGGTGCCGGTCACGGCCAGCAGCTTGACGACCTCGGAAGGATGTCCGTACCAATCCGCCGCAAGCGGCCCGGCCAGCGCCTTGAGCCCGTCAACAGCCAGAATGCGCGGATCGGTGAAGCCGAAATGCTGCACTCCCTCGGCCTCGACCAGCGCGGCCGCTGCCCCCGCCGCCAAGGCCTGCGCCACGAACTGACGCGGATCGCGCGCCGCCCCCGGCCAGGCGACGAACACCTCGCCGGGCTGCAGGCTGCGGCTGTCGGCGCTCCACGTCGCATCGGCCGCGACGCCCAAGGCGCGCAACGCTTGCAGCACGGTATCGACCGCTTTCGGCGTGTGATTCATGCGCCCCCCTTCATCGCCCGGCCCGCCGGGAGTTGCAGGGCTTGCGCGGTTTGCGCGGGAACGAGATCGGGCTTGACCGGCAGGTCGGGCTGTACCCCGAGAATGCGCAGCGCCTGCGGCACCACCGCACCGAACACCGGGGCCGACACCTGACCGCCGAAGTGCTTGCCGCCCGTCGGTTGATCGACCGAAACCGCCATCACCAGCACCGGGTGGTGGATCGGCGCCAGCCCGACGAATTGCGCCCGGAACAGCTTTTTGTCGTACTTGCCATCCTTGGCAATCCAGGCGGTGCCGGTCTTGCCGCCGGTGGAGTAACCCGGCACGGCCGCCGCCGGGGCGGTGCCGCCGGGCTGCGTCACCAGCGCCAGCATGCCGCGCATTTCGCGCGCCACGGTGGGCGAGACGACCTGCACGCCTTCGGGCGCCTCATCGTGCTTGAACAGCGTGACCGGGAAAATGCGGCCACGGTCGGCGAAGATGAGATAGGCATGCGCCAGCTGCAGGGTGGAGATACCCAACCCGTAACCGAAACCCATGGTGATGCGGTCGATCGGGCGCCAGCGTTTCATGGGCCGCATCAGCCCGCTGGTCGCGCCGGGAAACTCGATCTGCGGACGTTGGCCGAAGCCCACCGCGGTGTACATATTCCACTGCACTTGCGCTGGCATCTTGCTCACCACCTGCGAAGTGGCGACGTTGCTCGAATACTGGATGACTTGGGGCAGTTCGATATTGCCGTTGTTGCTGTCATCGCAGATATTGGCGCCGTAAAACTGCTGGCAGCCCGGCGCGGTATGGAACACTGTCGTCGGGGTGATGATGCCAGCCTGCAAGGCTGCGCTGAGGGTGATGGGTTTGAGCACCGAGCCGGGTTCAAAGGCATCGGTCACGGCGTAGTTGCGGATGTCCGCCTCGGTCATGCTCTTGCGGCTATTCGGATCGAAGCTGGGGTAGTTGGCCATTGCCAGAATCTCGCCCGTTTTCGCATCGATCACCACCGCACTGCCGTTCTTGGCCTTGTTGTCCTCGACCGACTGCTTGAGCGCCTGGTAGGTGAGATACTGGATCTTGCTGTCGATCGACAGGCGCACATCCTGTCCGTCCACCGGCGGCACCCCGCCCGACACATCCTCGATCACATTGCCCAGCCGGTCTTTCACGACCTTGCGCACCCCGGGGTGCCCGGCCAGCCGCGCTTGCAGCGCCAGCTCCATGCCGTCCTGCCCCTGGCCTTCGATATTGGAAAAGCCGATGAGCTGCGCCGCCGCCGAGCCTTCCGGGTAGTAGCGTTTGTAGCTGGGCGATTCATAAATGCCTTTGATGCCCAGCGCCTTGACCTCCTTGGCCACGTCGATGTCCACCTGCCGCTTGAGATAGACGAACTGCTTGTTGGAGTCGAGCCGGCGCTGCAGATCGGCGGCGTTCAGGCCGAGCAACCGGGCGAGTTGCTGCACCTTGTCGTTGCCCGACTCGACCTGCGTGGGATCGGCCCAGATGGTCTTGGCTGGGATGCTCGACGCCAGAATGTTGCCGTTGCGGTCGAGAATGCGGCCGCGCATCGCCGGCAGCTCGATGGTGCGCACAAAGCGCAGATCGCCCTGGTTCTGATAGAACTGCGTCGTCCACACCTGCACCCAGAAGGCGCGCAGACCCAGCGCCGCAAACGCCGCAAACAGCAGCCCCTTCACCAGCCAGGCGCGACCTGGCGGCAACTTCACATTCAGCAGCGGGCTCTTGCCATAGCTGGCTGCCGACTTGGGCGCACGCATAGCCGGATTCTTCATCGCCGCGCTCCTTGACTGGCCGGTTTCGGCTGGGACTGCGGCATGACGGGCAGCGGCGGCAGGGTGACCTGGCCTTCGTGTACGAAGATGGTGCGCGCGGCCGTAATGGGGCGCATGTCGAGCTGGGTGCGCGCGATTCTCTCGATGCGGCCCGGCGCACTCATCGCGCGGTATTCCACCTGCAGACGATCCTTGTCCATCTGCAACTGCTCGGCCCTTTGCTGCGCCACATCCAGCGCGGCAAACGTGCGCCTGCCCTGGTACTGCGCACGCACCACCGACATGGCGCACAGCACCACGACAAACAGCAGCAGGAAGTTGATTCGGGTCATCGCGTGTTCCTCAGACCCGTTGTGCCACGCGCAGCATGGCCGAGCGCGACCGCGCATTGCCGCTGATTTCCGCCGCCGAAGGCCGCATCCGCACCACCTCCTCGAGTTGCGGCTGGAACTCGGCCGAAACGCCGGGGACGAAGGGCTGGCGCCGATCGACCGCCGGTGCGCGGGCATGGCGGTGAATAAAGCGTTTGATCAGCGCGTCTTCCAGCGAATGAAAGCTGATCACGGCCAGCCGCCCGCCCGGCCTCAGGCAGACGAGCACCTGACTCAACGCCGTTTCGATTTGCGCAAGCTCGGCATTGACGTGAATCCGAAGAGCTTGAAACGTGCGGGTGGCCGGGTCCTGACCCGGCTCACGGCTCTTGACGGCACTGGCAACCAGTGCGGCGAGTTCGCCGCTGCGCGCGAGAGGCGCTCCGGCATCGCGGCGAGCCACAATCTTCTTTGCAATCTGGACAGCCGCCCGTTCGTCTCCATAATCCCTCAGCACGGTTGCAATTTCATCCACGCTGGCCGTGGCCAGATACTCAGCGACGGTTTGCCCGCTGCTGTTGTCCATCCGCATATCCAAAGGCCCGTCAGCGCGGAAACTGAAACCGCGCTCGGGCTGATCGAGTTGCGGCGACGACACGCCCAGATCGAACAGCAGCCCATCGGCCTGCGCCACGCCCTGCTCGTGCAGCACCCGCGCGAACTCGGAGAATGGCGCGTGTTTGATCACAAAACGCGCATCGTGAATCTGGGCCGCGGCTTCGATGGCCTGCGGATCGCGGTCGATCGCAATCAGCCGACCGGCGGGCGACAGCCGCCGCAGAATTTCCCGGCTGTGTCCGCCACGCCCGAAAGTCGCGTCGAGGTACACCCCGTCCGGGTTGGTGATCAGTTGGTCGACCGTCTCGTGCAGCAACACGGTGCGGTGCGCCGTTTCGGCGCTGGGCATGGAAGTGGTGTGGGGCATACACGGTCACAACACAATGTCGCGCACGGCATCGGGCATGCCTGCCTCGACCACCGCAGCCTCTTGCGCCTGATGTTTGGCGCGATCCCAGATTTCGAAGTGACGCCCCATGCCGATGAGATCGACCTCGCGCTCCAGACCGACGGCCTGACGCAATTCGGGCGAAATCAGCACGCGCCCGGTGCCGTCCATTTCGGTTTCGGTGGCATGACCGAGATAGATGCGCTTCCAGCCCTGCGCCGACATGGGCAACTGCATCACCCGGTCGCGAAAACTCGTCCACTCATCGTCGGAAAACATCAGCAGACAACCGTCGGGGCTCTTGGTCAGCGTGAGCCGCCCCTGCGAGCGCGCCATCAGCAGATCACGATGCCGGGCAGGCACGGTCATACGACCTTTGCCGTCCAGAGTGAGTGCCGAAATGCCAATAAACATGAAGTCGCCCGCGGTTGCCGTGCTGCAGTGGGGCCGGTGAAATGGCGCAGCGCTCTGCACTATTCCCCACTTTTTTGCACTATTCGCCACTTTAGGGGATCGCGACAGCTGCGGTCAAGCCTGAAACCCTGAAATTTCTTTTACAAAACAAGGACTTAGATACTGTTTATGGAACCAGTAAATGAGCATGTTTCTTATAAAAATGAACAATTTAGAGTCTGCCTTGAATGTTCTTTCTAGAAATGGAAGCGCATCTGCACCTTGACGGATGACGGGCAGCACCGATCCGTACCCGATCGGGATTGCAAAAACTGAGGGGAAAAGTGCGAAGCGGGGCTATAAGCCGGATTCTGTGCAGCGCGGGCTTGCACCCGCACCGTGGCAGCCATTCCTCTAGGCCGCGCATTGCTGCGCGGCTCAAGCCACCTACCCGCAGACTCGCGCGGGCCGCGCTGTGCCAGCGTTGCCGCTGGCGCGTCTGCCTATTTGGTGTTGCTCCGGATGGAGGTTGCCGCGTTTCACGTCCACGCCGGTTGCCCGGCGTTTACTCGTCTCTGTGGCCCTGTTCGTCACGTCACCGTGCACGGCCGTTAGCCGTCATCCCGCCCTATGGAGTCCGGACCTTCCTCGATGCGCCTGAAGCACACCGCGACTGCCCACCCCACTTCGCAGGCCGCATTATGACGGAGAAATCTCGCCGACCCGGTTGCAGACCCCAGAATGCCCTGCCTTTGATGCAGCGCAAAGCTTCATGTATTCAAAAGATCGGATGATTCGCCTTTACATTTTTTGCGGTTCAGCGAAAGAGCGAATTCCGTGGCGACAGAACTATTCAACAACGGCACGCATCTGTGCCTCATGTTCAGCGATCTGGTCGAAGACGACGGCGACGCCGTGCAGGCCAATCAATTCCTCCTCATCGACCACGGCCAGGGCGCGCTCATCGATCCGGGCGGCAATATGACGTTCAACGAACTCACGCTGACCATGCGCAAATACATGGCGCCGCAAGACTTGCACTACCTGCTGGCTTCGCATGCCGACCCGGACATCATCGCCTCACTAGACCGCTGGATGACCGCCTCCAAGGCCGATCTGGTGATCTCTCGTCTGTGGGCGCGTTTTGCTCCGCATTTCTGCAAACTCGGCAAGACCGACAAACGCATCATCGCCGTGCCTGACGCCGGAGGAACGCTGCGCCTGGGCAAGAGCGACATCGTGCTGCTGCCGGCGCACTTTTTGCACGCCGAGGGCAACTTCCAGTTTTACGACCCGATCAGCAAAATCCTGTTCTCGGGCGATCTGGGGGTTTCACTCGTCAGCGGTGCGCAGGCGGGCCGCCCTTTTGCGCAACTGGCCGATGCCCTGCCCCATATGGAAGCCTTCCACCGCCGCTACATGGTGTCGAAAAAGATCCTGCGGTATTGGGCCAGCATGGTGCGCACGCTGGACATCGAGATGATCGTGCCGCAGCATGGCTCCCCCATCAAGGGCAAACCGGCCGTGGCGCAATTCATCGACTGGGCCGAGGGCCTGAGTTGCGGCATCGACCTGATGACCACGAGCAATTACCGGGTGCCCGACCTGCCGATTCCGCTGGCCGGGTAGTTCGCGCAAAGCGAGATCGAACTCCGCGATATCGAACGCCACGGAATCAAACCCCGACCTGCACCTGCCAATCCATCGCTTCGCCCGCGTGCAGAGGCACGATGTCGGCGTCGGCATAGGGCAGCGTGTCGGGCACCTGCCAGCTCCGGCGCTCCAGGGTGATCGAGCCCGTATTGCGCGGCAAACCGTAGAACGCCGCGCCGAAACGGCTGGCGAAATCGTCGAGTCGGTGCAAAGCATTGCGCTGCTCGAAAGCCGCGCAGTACAACTCCAGCGCATTGGCCGCCGTGAAGCAACCGGCGCAGCCGCAGGCCGTTTCCTTGGTGTTGCGCGCATGCGGCGCAGAGTCGGTACCGAGAAAGAAACGGTCGTCTCCGCTCGTGGCGACATCGAGCAGAGCCTGGCGGTGGGTCTCGCGCTTGAGCACGGGCAGGCAGTAGTAATGGGGCCGCATGCCGCCTTTGAACATGGCATTGCGGTTGTGCAGCAGATGATGCGCCGTGAGGGTTGCGGCCAGAAGAGGCGCACCCTGGGCATCCCGGTCGTGCGCCTCTTGAATGAACGCGGCGGCCTGGGCCGTGGTGATGTGCTCCAGCACGATCTTGAGCTCGGGAAAAGCGCGGCGCAGAGCGATGAGATGTCGCTCGATGAACACCGCCTCGCGGTCGAACACATCCACCTCGGGGTCGGTCACTTCGCCGTGAATCAACAGCGGCATGCCGACCTGCTGCATGGCGTCGAGCGCCGGATAGATGCGCTTGAGTTCGGTCACTCCGCTGTCCGAATTAGTCGTTGCGCCCGCCGGGTAGAGCTTGAACGCATGCACCACGCCGCTGTTCTTTGCCTCGATCACCATCGTCGGGGTGGTGTCGTCGGTGAGATAGAGCGTCATCAGCGGGGTGAAATCACTGCCCTCAGGCAAGGCGGCCACGATGCGTGCGCGGTAGTCCAGGGCCTGCCGCAGATGCACCACCGGCGGCTTGAGATTGGGCATGACGATGGCCCGGGCGAATTGCCGTGCCGTCCAGGGCAGCGCATCACGCATGGCGGCGCCATCACGCAGATGCAGGTGAAAATCGTCGGGGCGCGTGAGGGTGAGCGTGGGGGTGAGCGTGGGGTTCGAGGTCATGTCGGGCGGCGAAAACGGCAACGCCGACATGCTACGCCCCGCCCTGCCGCGCAATGAAGCGGCAGTCGTTCAGTGCTGCAGGATTTTTGCCAGGAAATGCGCGGCGCGCTCGCTGCGCTGTTCGCTGGTCGAGAAGAACTGCGGCGTCGGGCAATCTTCCACCACGCGCCCGGCATCCATGAACACCACGCGGTGCGACACCTTGCGCGCAAAGCCCATTTCGTGCGTGACCACCATCATGGTCATGCCCTCCTCGGCGAGCTTGACCATGACGTCGAGCACTTCGCCCACCATCTCCGGATCGAGCGCCGAGGTCGGTTCATCGAACAGCATGGCAATCGGATCCATCGCCAGCGCACGCGCGATGGCCACGCGCTGCTGCTGTCCGCCGGAGAGTTGGCCGGGGAATTTGTCCTTGTGCATCGAAAGACCCACGCGGTCGAGGTAGAGCAGGCCCTTTTCGCGCGCCTCGGCCTTGCTGCGCCCGAGCACCTTGATCTGGGCGAGCGTGAGGTTGTCGGTCACCGTCAGGTGCGGAAACAACTCGAAGTGCTGAAACACCATGCCCACGCGCGCGCGCAGCTTGGGCAGATTGGTTTTGGGGTCGGCAATCGACGTGCCATCCACCACCACGTCGCCCTTCTGAAACGGTTCGAGCGCGTTGACGCACTTGATCAGCGTGGACTTGCCCGAGCCCGACGGCCCGCACACCACCACCACTTCGCCGCGCGCAATCTGCGTGGAGCAGTCGGTGAGCACCTGAAAGTCGCCGTACCACTTGCTGATCTGGCGAATATCGATCATCGGCGCGCTAGCGCCCTGGGAAGAATTCTGGGTCATGGAACGATCCATTGAAAATGACTAATCGCCTTACCGCACGATGGCGATGCGCTGATGCAGGCGCTTGACGCCTTGCGACAGCAGGAAACTCAGCACGAAATACACCACGGCCACCAAGGTGTACATCTCGACCACGCGGCTGTCGCGCTGCGCGATTTTCATGGCGGCGCCGACGAAGTCGGTGACATTGAGCAGCGCCACCAGCGACACGTCCTGGAACAGCACGATGGTCTGGGTGAGCAGCACCGGCAGCATATTGCGCAGCGCCTGCGGCAGGATGATCAAGCGCATCGACTGCGCGTAGGTCAGGCCCAGCGCATAGGCTGCGCCGAGTTGCCCTTTGGGAATGCTCTGGATGCCCGCGCGCACGATCTCCGCGAAATACGCCGCCTCGAACAAAATGAAAGTGAAATAAGCCGAGCGCTCTGCTCCGATCTTGGGCGGATAGTCCGATCCGGTGATCGACTGCAGCATCACCGGCACCAGGAAGTAGAACCAGAAAATCACCAACAACAGCGGAATCGAGCGCATCAGATTGATGTAGCCCGCCGCCAGCAAGGACAACCACTTCAGGTGAGACAGCCGCGCCAGGGCCAGCAAAATACCCAGCAGCGTGCCGCCGATGGCCGCCACCACGGTGAGTTGGATGGTGTAGGTCAACCCCTTGAGCAAAAAGGGCAGGACCGAGACGATGGAGCCAAAGTCAAAATCACCCATCACTTGCTCCCGCCCATATAGCCCGGCACCGCCGTGGCGCGCTCCACCCACGCCATGATGCGGTTGATGGAAAACGCCACCGCGACATACAGCACCGTGGCCGCGCCGAAGGCCGCGAAGTAGCGGAAGGTCATCTCTCCCATCTCGCGGGTGCGGAAAAACAGTTCAGTCAAGCCGATGGAATAGGCCACTGCGGAGTTCTTCACCAGGTTCATCGACTCGGAGGTGAGCGGCGGAATGATGATGCGGTACGCCATGGGCAGCAGCACGTAGCGGTAGGTCTGCGTCGGCGTCAGCCCGAGCGCCAGCCCGGCGAAAGTCTGCCCGCGCGGCAGCGACTGAATGCCCGACTTGACCTGCTCGGCAATCCGCGCCGCGGTGAACAGCCCGAGGCAAACCACGGCCGTGAGAATCTGGAAGGTGCCCGGATCAACCGCATTGGCAAATCGCTTGAGCGGCGGAATCACGCTGGGTAGCACGAAATACCAGAGAAAAAACTGCACCAGAAGGGGGATGTTGCGGAACAGCTCCACATAGCCGTTGCCCAGCATCACCCAAAAGCGGTGCTTGGTGGTGCGCACCACCCCCAATACCGAGCCGAGCACCATGGCGATCACCCAGGCGCAGACCACCAGCAGCAGGGTGTATTCCAGCCCGGAGAGCAGCGACATGCCCCAGGTGGTGTCGCCGTCCGGCGTATCTTCCAAAAAAATGCCTAAACCCAGCATGTCATCCCCTCGTCTGCCCGCGTCATCTCACCATGGAAAAAAGCCGGCAAAGCTGCCGGCTTGGTTCCTTGCCAACCTGGCGGTGCTTATTCGACGCCCTTGTCGTTCGGGTGGGCGAAGGCTTCCTTGATCGCGGGGGTTTCCGGGAAGTTCAGGTTGATGCCCTTGGGCGGAATCGGGCTGGTGAACCACTTGGCGTAGATCTTGTTGATCTCGCCCGACTTCATCACGCCATCGATGGTCTTGTCGACCAGCGCCTTGAACTGCGGATCATCCTTGCGCAGCATCATGCTGTAAGGCTCTTGTCGCAGCGAACCGGGCAGGATTTTGTAGGCCGCCGGATCCTTGGAGTTGGCGATCTGCCCGGCCAGCAGAATGTCGTCCATGACAAACGCGGCCGCCCGGCCATCGGCCATCAGCAGGAAGCTCTCGGCGTGATCCTTGCCGTAGATTTCCTTGAATTCCATGTCCTTGGTCTTTTCGTACTTTTTCAGCAGCGGCACGGCGGTCGTGCCCGAGGTGGTGACGATGGTCTTGCCCGCCAGTTGCGCAAAATCGCTGATGCCCGAATCTTTTTTCACCGCAGCCGTCACGTTGATGACGAAGTAGGTCGGCCCGAAAGCCACCTGTTTCTGGCGCGCCACCGAGTTGGTGGTGGAGCCGCACTCCAGGTCGATGGTACCGTTTTCGAGCAGGGGAATGCGGTTGCTCGAAGTTACCGGGGTGTAGTTCACTTTCAGACCGGGCATTTTCAGGTCGGCCTTGACGGCATCGACCACCTTGCCGCACAGCTCCATCGCGTAGCCGATGGGTTTGCCGTTGTTGTCGAGGTAGGAGAAGGGAATCGACGACTCGCGGTAACCGACGGTGATGCTGTTGGTTTCCTTCACTTTTTTCAGCGTACCGGTGAGCTCGGCCGCCTGAGCGCAAGACATTGCGGCCGCAGCCAGGATGGTCAAACCAAACAGTTTTTTGATCATGCGAATCTCCGTGAATGTAGGAATGGGGTGAACGAATCGCACAAGTGTAACCGTGGGTCACAAATGCGCAATAGGTGTATGCAAACTCCGTTCCAGCATCAGGCCATCGCCGCAGACGCTTCGGGGTGAGCCGCCCTATCCTGCTGCAGATTCCACATGCGGGCGTACAGGCCGCGCGCCTGCAGCAGTTGCGCGTGGGTGCCGCGTTCGACCACGCGCCCGCTTTCCACCACCAGAATCTGATGCGCATCGACCACGGTGGACAGGCGGTGAGCAATCACAATGGCAGTGCGGTCGCGCGAGGCCGCGCGTATTTCCGCCTGAATCGCCTTTTCGTTGTGCGAGTCGAGCTGCGAGGTGGCTTCGTCGAAAATCAGGATGGGCGGATTTTTCAGCAGGGCACGGGCAATGGCCACGCGCTGCTTCTCTCCGCCGGACAACTTGAGGCCGCGCTCGCCCACCTGCGTCTCATAGCCCTGGGGCGTGCTGACGATGAAGTCGTGGATATGCGCGGCGCGCGCCACCGCCTCTACCTCGGCCGCGCTGGCGCCGGGTTTGCCGTAGGCGATGTTGTAGCCAATGGTGTCGTTGAACAGCACCGTGTCCTGCGGCACGATGCCGATGGCGCGGCGCACACTGGCTTGCGTGACTTGGGCGATGTCCTGGCCGTCGATCAGAATGCGCCCGGACTGCGGCGCGTAAAAGCGAAACAACAGACGCGCCAGCGTGGATTTTCCCGCGCCGGAAGGGCCGACGATGGCCACTGTTTCTCCGGCGGGCACGGTGAAGTCCAGCCCATCGAGAATGACGCGGTCGGCCCCATAGCCAAAGCGCACATTTTCGAAACGCACTTCGCCCCGTCCGACCTGCAAAGCTGGCGCCTGAGGCGGGTCCTTGATTTCCTGGTGCTCTTCCAGAATGGTGAACATGCGCTCCAGATCCGTGGTGGACTGCCGGATCTCGCGGTAGATCACGCCCAGAAAACTCAGCGGCGCGTAAAGCTGCAGCATGAAGGCGTTGACCAGCACCAGATCACCCAGATTCATGCTGCCACTGACCACACCGACGGTCGCCCGCCAGACCAGCAGGGTCACGGCGGCAGCGATGATCAAGCTCTGCCCAAGGTTGAGCAGCGACAGCGAGTTCTGCGACTTGATGGCCGCGCGCATCCAGGCTCTGAGGTTGTCGTCGTAGCGAGTCGACTCCAGCGCCTCGTTGCCGAACATTTTCACCGTCTCATAATTCAACAGTGCATCGATGGCGCGCTGGTTGGCGCGCGAATCCTGCGTGTTCATTTCGCGGCGTAGCTGCGTGCGCCATTCGGTCACGGTGACGGTGAACGCCACATACAGCACCAGCGCCACCAGCGCGATGCCCGCGAACCAGATGTCGTACTTGACCAGCAGAATGCCGATGACCAGCGCCATTTCCACCAAGGTCGGCAGAATGCTGTAGAGGGTGAACGACACCAGGCTGGAGATGGCCCGCGTGCCCCGCTCCATATCGCGCGACATGCCGCCTGTCTGGCGCTCCAGGTGATAGCGCATGCTCAGACTGAACAGATGGTCGAACACCTGCAGCGCAATCTTGCGCACCGCGCCTTGCGTCACGCGCGAAAACACCACCTCGCGCAACTCGGTGAACAGCGACACACTCAGACGAAGCAGGCCATAGGCCACCAGCAGCGCCACCGGCACCACCAGCACCGCACGCGGATCGCCCGGCTTGAGATCGAGCGCATTGACGATGTCTTTCAGCACAATGGGCACGCCGACGTTGGCCACCTTGGCGGCGATCATCATCGCCAGCGCCAACAACACCCGGCCGCGGTATTCCCACAGATAGGGCCAAAGCGCGGAAACCACCGCCCAGCGCGAACGCGCTGCCGTGGCATGGGAGGACGGCTCGGGCAATGCAGGAGAGGATCGGGCGTGCATGGACTAACGGGATTTGGCCAATAGGGGCCGATGAACGATCAGGGCGGAGCAGCGCAGCGCGGGGCACGAACTTCGTGAGCTGCCCCTAAACTTCGCAGCCTGATTATCCGCGCCGCAACGGCGCCCTGCTTGGAGCCCCTCATGACCACCGACCCTCGACTCCCCGACCGCGTGCCCACGCTGCGTACCCAGGCCCGACCTGCCGATGTGAACATGCACGGCGACATTTTCGGGGGCTGGATCATGGCGCAGGTCGACATCGCCGGGGGCATCGCTGCGGCCTGGCGTGCCAAGGGGCGGGTGGCGACCGTGGCGGTCAAGGAGTTTGTGTTCAAGCAGCCGGTGCTGGTGGGCGACGTGCTGTCGTTCTTCACCGAAATCGACCATGTGGGTCACACGTCGGTCACCGTGCGGGTAGAGGTCTATGCCCAGCGCACGCCATCGAACGTCGAGGTCATCAAAGTGACCGAGGCGCTGTTGACCTATGTCGCCGTGGGCGAAGACCGCCGCCCAAGGCCAGTTGATCAGCCGGTCGAGCGACCATAATCGCCCGAAGTCTCACCGCGGCTCCAAAAACAACAAGGCCGCCTTCAGGTTCCCCCAGGCGGCCTTGTGGCTGGAAAAAGCCGATTTACTTGCTTTCGCCTTCGGCAGCAGCCGCACCTTCTGCGCCCTCTTCACCCACACCACCCGGCGGCGGGCTGACGGTCACGACCGCAGGATTGTCCACCCCGTGCGTGAGCACCGACACACCCTTGGGCAGCTTGAGGTCGTTGACGTGCACGCTCTGGTGCAGAACCAATTCGCTCAGATCGACTTCGATGAACTCGGGCAGTTCGGACGGCAGGCAAGACACTTCCACTTCGGTCATCACATGGTTGACCAGGCCGTGGCTGAGCTTGACCGCAGGCGAATTTTCCGCGCCGGTGAAGTGCAGCGGCACCTTCATGGAAATCTTGTGTCCGGCGTCCACACGCTGGAAATCCACGTGCAGCACCAGTTGCTTGAAGGGGTGCATCTGGTAATCACGCAGCAGCACCTGGCTGGATTTGCCGGCAATTTCCAGCTGCAGCACAGAGGAGTGGAACTGCTCTTTTTTCAACGCGTGATACAGCGCGTTGTGATCGAGTTCGATCATCTGGGGCGCTTGCTCGCCACCGTAAATAATGCCGGGGGTCTTCCCGGCGCGACGCAGGCGGCGGCTCGCACCGGTGCCCTGCAAACTACGTTCGAATGCGACGACTTTCATGTCGACTCCTGAAAAAAGGGGACTCGCCCCGTGGTGAGCGGCGCCTGCGACCAGCGCCGTGACAACCTGCCGGAACATCCGACAGGTACAAAATCACAACAGCGTCAGAACAAGGTTTCCTGCTCGTTGAACAACTGCAGCACCGACCCGCCGTAGGCAATGCGCTGCAGCGTCTGCGCGATAAGCGGGGCGGCGGAGAGCTGGCGAACCTTGCCGCATTCGCGCGCTTCCTGGCGCAGCGGGATGGTGTTGGTCACGACCAGTTCGTCGATGGCGCTGCTTTGAAGACGCTGGATCGCCGGGCCCGACAGCACGGGGTGCGTGCAGTACGCCATGACGCGTTTGGCGCCGCGCGCCTTGAGCACCTCGGCCGCCTTGGTCAGCGTACCGGCGGTATCGACCATGTCGTCCATGATGATGCAGTTGCGTCCGTCGATTTCGCCGATGACGTTCATCACTTCCGAGACATTCGGCTTGGGACGGCGTTTGTCGATGATGGCCAGATCGCAGTCCATCAATTTGGCCAGCGCGCGGGCGCGCACCACACCGCCGATATCGGGCGAGACCACGATGAGGTCGCTGTAATTCTTTTCGCGCAGGTCGGAGAGCAGAATCGGCGAGGCGTAGATGTTGTCGACCGGAATGTCGAAAAACCCTTGCACCTGATCGGCATGCAAGTCCATGGTGACCACGCGCGCCACGCCTGCGGCCTGCAGCATATTGGCCACGACCTTGGCGGTAATGGGCACGCGCGCTGAGCGCGGACGCCGGTCTTGCCGCGCATAGCCGAAATAGGGAATGACCGCCGTGATGCGCTCGGCCGAAGCGCGCTTGAGCGCATCGACCATGATGAGCAGTTCCATCAGGTTGTCATTGGTCGGCGCGCAGGTGGACTGAACGATGAACACCTCTCGGGCACGCACGTTTTGCTGAATCTCGACGGTCACTTCACCGTCGGAGAACCGCCCGATATAGGCCTGACCGAGGCCAATGCCGAGTTGTTCCGCAACTTCCTGGGCAAGCGCCGGATTGGCATTGCCGGTGAACAGGATGAAGTCCGCCGGATTCGGTGTCATGGTGGAGTGTTGCGCTTATTCAGTGCGCCTGAAGTGCCGGAACTTTTGTTCTCTCCGGCAGAGCCCGCGGTCTGCAGCGCCGCAAGCGAAACGCTTTCAAAAATCGTGGCTGGGGAGGAAGGACTCGAACCCTCGAATGCCGGAATCAAAATCCGGTGCCTTAACCAACTTGGCGACTCCCCAACTTCATTCACCACCATCGACGATGGCAAATGATAAAAAACTGTCTGTCAAAATCTACTGCACTACGGCAGCGCAAGCTAGGCATTATGCGTCAATCCAATCGCACAACGGATGCTCGCGCAAACCCTTGCACAACCGGCCCTGCCAACCCTCAGGCAACAAGTCCGGCAAACCACCCAACACCTCATCAGACGGCCCGTGCCTGCTCGGCAAACCAGATCGATCTGACGCAACGATCAAAGCAAAAACTGCGCTGCCAGAACCCGTCATTCGCGCGTCGAAAAGCAACTCAGAACGCAACCTCGGCGAGTGTGCTGCCAGCGACCCCATCAACGCAGTACGCAAAATCTGCAGTGCCTGAGTCACCTCAGGCTCCAGCGCCTCGGCGCCGGGCTGCAAATCGTTTCTGCCCCAGACAGGGCAAAGACTGCTTTGCTGATCGACTTGTTGACAGTTTTTGCTCTGACTTTTCTGGTGCCGATTTTTCTGCCGCCCGTCTGGCGCGAAAAATTCGCCCAGCCATTCAGCAAAGCCTGCTATTGTTTCTTCGGGTTTTTTGGTTGTCAAGTCAAGTGTGGAAAACACCGCACGCGTGGACAGACCGCGTGCCGGATGCACCACAGCAAAACTCGGCGTGGGCAGACCGATTGGCTGCAACTGCTCGCCGACGCCCTCGGCCCAGGCGTTGCGGCCGTAGATGAAAATCGGCACGTCGGCGCCGAGTCGCAAGGCGAGTTGCATCAGGGTGGAGCGCGGCAGGTCGAGGCGCCAGAGACGGTTGAGGCCGATCAGTACCGTGGCAGCATCGGAACTTCCGCCGCCGAGCCCGGCCTGTTGCGGAATGCACTTGCGCAGATGAATATCGACCCCGCTGTCGCACTGCGTCGCCTGTTGGAGCAGGCGGGCAGCGCGCACGCAAAGGTCGTCTCGCGGCAGTTCGTCAGCGCCGATGCGGCGGATGAGACCATCCTCACGCCGGATCAGATCGAGCGTGTCGCACCAATCGATGAACTGAAAGACCGTCTGCAGGGTGTGATAGCCGTCTGGGCGCTTGCCGGTGACGTGCAAAAACCAGTTGATTTTCGCCGGGGCGGGCAAATTGAACAGGGCACGCATGAATGAGCCGACGCAGCGCTTCAGGGAGCGGTTTGCGGCGCTGCCGTTGCGGATTCGATCGCCATGCGCAGCTCCGCCGGGTCGCCCGCCAGACGTTGCGCCTTGAGAAGCGCGAGCTGGCCGTCACGCCAAGTGGGCTGCACCTTCCAGCCCAGTTGTTCGAAACCGCCGTCTGTCAGGGTTTGCGAGGGCAGGCTGGAAGCCGGTCTCCCCCGCACCCAATCCTGCAACGCAGCCTGCGGCAAGGCCACGCCCAGTGCGGCACGGGTCATTTCGTCGAAAGAGGCGTAGTGCTGTATTTGTCGGCCGTTATCCAGGCTGGCTTGACCGGAACTCCATTGCGCCTTGGCCAGCATTTGACCCAGCGGGGAAAAGACTTCGAACTCGCCGGAAACGGCCCCGCGCAACACCAATCGGAAACCACCGTAAAGCGCTTTCTGCGCATCGGGCGTGCCGCTGACGAGTGACAGCCGCCCTGCCAGCACGAGCGTATTGGCGGGCTCGGACGACTGCGGCAGTTGGGGCGTGGCGCAGCCGCCAAGGGCCATCGCGATCACCCCAACGACAGCCCCGGCGACAACCCCTGCAAAGAGGCGACGCCGCATCAGAATGTCACACCGTATTTGCGCAGCACCGCCTGCACCATGGTGTCGTGCGGCGCGCGCTCGATGGCCTCGTGCCAGATGGCGCGCGCCCGGTCGCGCTGGCCGAGCTGCCACAGCACCTCGCCCAGATGCGCGCCGATTTCTGGATCGGGCCGCGCGTCATACGCCTGCTGCAGCAAATCGAGCGCCTGATCGTTGTGGCCCATTTTGTGTTCGACCCAGCCCATGCTGTCGAGCACGAAGGGATTGCCGGGCGAGAGTTCCAGCGCGCGGGCGACGAGCTTGCGCGCCTCGGGCAACTGCTCGCCACGGTCAGCAAGGGTGTAGCCCAGCGCG
This sequence comes from Thiomonas sp. UBA7699, assembly GCF_002482605.1. NCBI lineage: Bacteria > Pseudomonadati > Pseudomonadota > Betaproteobacteria > Burkholderiales > Thiomonas > Thiomonas sp. UBA7699. Next base: position 77,922 of record NZ_DLGH01000020.1, read on the forward strand.
TTGTAGGCCGGTTGCGACTCGGGGTCGAGCGCAATGGCCTTTCGCAGCATCTGCAGCATGTCTTTGATGTGCCCGCTTTTGTCGGCCATCATCGAGGCTTCGTACAGCAGATCGACATCGTTGGGAGTCTGCTTGAGACCGGATTGCAGCAGCTTGTAAGACGCATCGAAGCGCCCGGCCTCGCGCAACACCTGCGCCCGCGCCAGCAGCCGGTCTTTGCGCTGCGCCTCGGTCGCATCGGGCAAGGTTTCCGCCAGCTTGAGGGCGTCGTTCACCTTGCCCTGCTGCACCAGAATGGCCGCGCGGTTGCTGAGCACGGCAAGGTGGTTGCTGGCATCTGGCTCGATCTGATCGAGCCAGCGGTTGGCCTGATCCAGATCGCCCAGTTTGCGCGAAGCCTCCGCCAGCGCGATGTAAGCCGGGGTCAGCACGGGCGGCTCGGCCTGGGCGCGCGCCAGCCGCAGATAGGTTTGCAACGAGACCACCGCGCGCGCGGGCTGGCCGAATTCAGTCTGCAGGCTGCCCAATATCAGCCAGGCCGGGGCGAGATCAGGCGCATCGACCACCAGTTTGTCGAGCGCGTTCAGCGCAATGCCGTCGCGTTGCTGCGCCAGCGCGGCCTGCGCCCAGGCCAGACGCAGGCCGCTGTCTTTCGGCTGGGCTGCGGAAAATTTCTGCATCGCGCCGTCAGCCGCCTGCGGGTTGACGGTGTAGAGCTGTATCAGCAGCGCCGCCGCCGGGGCCAGCCCTGGGTTGAGCGTCAGGGCGTGCAGCGCATCGGCGAAGCCCCCCTTCTGGTCTCCGGCGCGCGCGCGCAGCAAACCCAGCACCACATCGGTCTGCGCGAATTGCCGCTGCCCGGTCAGCGCGGTGCGCATCATCGACAGCGTGGCGGCGGCATCGCTCGCCTGAGCGGCCAGGGGCAGCAGATCGGCAATGGCTTGCCCGCGCTGCGGTTCGGGGGTGTTGGCCAGGTCTTGGGCGATGGCCGAGCCAGCCTCGCTGGTTTTCCCCATGAGCAAAAGCAGTTGCACGACCCAGGCGCTGGCCTCTCGTGAACCGGGCATGGCTTTGCGCCAGGCCTGAGCGGCGATGAGCGCCTTGTCGGGCGCACTTGCGCGCAGGGCGATTTCCGCCGCGCGTCGGTAGAGCGGCTCGGAATCCAGCTCCTTCGCCGCCTTCAGCAACTCGGTGTAGGCCACGCCGGGATGCCCGGTATTGGCCGCAATCTCTCCAGCCAGAATGGCAAAGACTTGCCGCGCGGTTTCCTGCGCGCTGGCCCGAACGGCCGACTGCTGTGCATAGGCGGCAATAGGCACAGCGGTGAGAGCCGGAAACAACAGGGCCGACACAAGAACGGCAGCGCGCATGGGAGTCCTGAAAGTCTGAATAGAACGCCGTATCTGCACCAGCAGACAGGGCCGAGAATCGTGCGGATTGTAGAAGTCTGCCATTTCCCCCTGCGGCACAATGCCGACATGCCCGAACTGCCCGAAGTCGAAGTCACCCGCCAGGGTCTGGAACCTGCCTTGCTCGGCGCCCGCCTGACCGGCCTGCGCCTGGGCAAACCACTGCGCTGGCCGTTGAACATCGACCCGCAAACGCTGGTCGGGCTGCGCATCAAAGCGCTTGAGCGGCGCGGCAAATATCTGCTGCTGCGACTGTCGCAGACCGCCGCCGCGCCGAACACCGCCGGCGTGCTGATCGTGCATCTGGGCATGTCGGGTTCTTTGCGCTGGACACCGGCCGCGCAAGCGCCCGCCCCGCTGTCGCCGCACGAGCATGTGGAATGGCTGACCGACCGCGGGGTGCTGCGCCTGCGCGATCCGCGCCGCTTCGGCGCGGTGCTCTGGCACGCGGGTGAGGAAGTGCAGCGCCATCCCCTGCTGCGCGTGCTCGGGCCCGAGCCGCTGGGCGCCGACTTCGACGGTGCCACACTCTGCCGTGCTCTGGCCGGACGCAAGGCGGCGATCAAGCCGCTGCTGCTGTCGCAGCACATCGTCGCCGGAATTGGCAATATCTACGCCTGCGAGGCCCTGTTTCGTGCGCAGATCGACCCGCGCACACCGGCTTCGCATCTGCGCCCCGTCCATTGCGATCGCCTGGCCGCGGCGGTGCGCGAAACCTTGCAACAGGCGGTAGCGCTGGGCGGCAGCAGCCTGCGCGACTTTGCCCACAGCGATGGCGAACTGGGGTACTTTCAAATGCAGGCGCTGGTTTACGGCCGAGCCGGCCAGCCTTGTCGCGTCTGCGCCACGCCCATCCGACAGATCGTGCAGGGGCAGCGCAGCACCTATTTCTGCCCCAAGTGCCAAAAAATTCTCAAAGCCAAGCCCAAGGCGGGGATACGCTGATCGAAATTCAGAGTGCGCTGTGTTTTACTTTTACTCAGTTAATCCACGCGCCCCAAGCGATGAATCCGCACGTCGAAGCCCCCATCCTCACCGCCGGTCTGTTTGACTACGCCGAATGGCGCGCTGAAGCGCTGCAGCGCGTCAAGGCGCTGTTGACCTGGCTCGAAGAAAGCGGACTCGATCTCGAACAGGCACGGCCGCTGCTGCAGCGGCAGATCCACCGGCTCGACAACGACCGCATGACCCTGGCCTTCGTTGCCGAGTTCTCGCGCGGCAAGTCCGAGTTGATCAACGCCATCTTTTTCAGCGGACACGGCCAGCGCATCCTGCCCGCCGGAGCCGGGCGCACCACCATGTGCCCGATGGAACTGTTCTCCGACCCCGCGCAGCCCCGCGGCCTGCGGCTGCTGCCCATCGAAACCCGCTTGCAATCGCAGACCCTGGCGCAATGGAAGTCGAGCCCGCAGGTCTGGACGCATTTCGAGCTGCCCTCCCAGGATGCGCAGGGGTTGGCGCAGGCGCTCACCCATTTGTCCGACACCCAGCGCGTACCGCTGGAGCGTGCTCAAGACTTGGGCTTCTTCCATGATGCCGAAGACCTGGCGCAGCTCAATACCGATGCCCAGGGCGAAGTCGAAATTCCGCTTTGGCGTCACGCGCTGGTCAACTTTGCCCATCCGCTGCTCGATCAGGGCCTGAGCATTCTCGACACGCCGGGGCTCAACGCCGTGGGCGCCGAGCCCGAGTTGACCCTCTCGCTCATCCCCTCGGCCAACGCCGTGGTCTTCGTGCTCGGCGCCGACACCGGGGTGACGCGCAGCGATCTGGAAATCTGGAACCGCCACATCGCGACCACCAGCGGCGCGCAAACCCTGGTGGCGCTCAACAAGGTCGATGCGCTGTGGGATCCGCTGCTCACCGCGCCGCAAATCGCCGCCAGCATCGACCATCAGGTGCAGACCACCGCGCAAACGCTGCGTCTGCCGCCCGAGCGGGTGTTTCCCGTCTCGGCGCACAAAGCCCTGCTGGCGCGCATTCAGGGCGACGGCCCGCTGCTCGCCCGCTCGGGCCTGGGCGCGCTGGAAAACGCGCTCAATCGCGCGGCCAATATCGACCGTCGCAGCCTGCTCGACGGCGCCGTGCGCGATGCGGTCGGGCAGGTGCAGTCCGAACTTTCGCAGCAACTGCACAAGCAACTGCACGAGGCCCAGGGACAGCTCGACGAACTGCAGGGACTGCGCGGCAAGAACGCCAATATGGTGGTGCTCATGCTGCAGCGCCTGGCCGCAGAGCGCAACGAGTTCGACGCCGGCATGGCGCAGGTTCTGGCGCTGCGTGCAGTCAACAACCGCATGCTCGAGCAGTTGCGCGAGCGCTTTGCCGCCAAATCGGTGCTGCACGACCTGGAGCAGCTTGAGTTGCGCATGGGCGGCGCGCTGCTGAAAGTCGGCGTAAAGGGCGAACTCGCCCGCATCGGCGCCGATCTGCGCAAGCGGCTGGTGGACGCCGAAACGCAGATCGAAGAAATCCGCCAGATGCTCGCCGCCGCCTTCACCCGCGCCAATAGCGAATTCGGCTTCACCGTCACCGCGCCGCGTGTGCTGCGTCTCAGCGGGTTGATGCAGGAGTTCGACCGGGTGGTCAATGCCTACACCGAGCATCTCTCCGGCGTGAACTGGCTCAAACTGCAGAACAACGCCTACACCCTGCGCACCTTGCGCACCCTGTCGTCGCGGGTACGCGATCTGTTCGAGCGCGCCCTGCGCGATATCGAAAACTGGGACCGCTCAGCCATCGCCCAGCTCGACAGTCAGGTGCGCGAACGCAAAAAGCAACTCAACCGGCGCCTGGCCACGCTGCAACGCATCGAAGACACCAAAGACAGCCTGCACGACCGCATTGACGAATTGCAAAAGCAAATCGCCCAGATCGACGTGCTGCAAAGCGGGCTGAACGATCAGATTCGTCGCTTGATCGCCGCGTAAACGCTCGCCGCAAAGGGCTGGCACAATGCGGCGCTCAATTCGTTTGAGCGCCGCCGCGCCGCAGTGTCGATCTGCCCACCGTGCCCGATTCAGCCCCAGCCGCCCCCTTCACAGCGCCAACCCTGCCGCATTTCGCCAGTCGCCTGGTGCGCTGGCAGCGCCGGCACGGGCGGCACGACCTGCCCTGGCAGGTGCGCGATCCCTACCGGGTCTGGCTGTCGGAGATCATGCTGCAGCAGACGCAGGTCGCCACAGTCATCGATTACTACGCGCGTTTCACGGCCCTGTTTCCCACGGTGCAGGCGCTCGCCGCAGCGCCTGAAGATACCGTGCTCGCCGCCTGGAGCGGGCTGGGCTACTACCAGCGCGCCCGCAATCTGCACCGGTGTGCGCAGATCGTGGTTCAAACGCATGGCGGCGCGTTCCCGCAAACGGCGGAAAGCCTCGCCGCGCTGCCGGGCATCGGCCCCTCCACGGCGGCGGCGATTGCCGCGTTCTGCTTCGACGAGCGCGCCGCCATTCTCGACGGCAATGTGCAGCGCGTGCTCTGCCGCAGTCACGGCATCGACGATCCGGTTCCCTCCACGGCCACCACGCGCAAGCTCTGGTCGCTCGCGCGCAGCCTGCTGCCCGAGGCGCAAGACATGGCCGCCTACACGCAGGGGCTGATGGATCTAGGCGCCACCGTGTGCAGGCCGCGCCAGCCCGCCTGCACCGAATGTCCTTTTGCCATGGATTGCCGCGCTCATTTGGCGGGCGATCCGCAGCGCCTGCCCGTGCGCAAGGCGGCGCGCAAAAGTCGCCCGCAGCGCAGCACCGTCATGCTTTGGTTGCGCAACTCGCCGGACGGTCTTTGCTGGCTGGAAAAGCGCCCGCAACTGGGCCTCTGGCCAGGGCTGTGGAGCCTGCCGCAATTCGATGCGCCCGAGCAAGCGCTGCAGTTCGCCGCGCAGATCGGGCTGGTGATCGGCCAGCGAGAACTGGCGCCGTTTCGCCATGCGTTCACCCATTTCGAGCTGACCGTGCGCCCCTTGCTCGTCGACGTCCAGGCCCAGCCCCGGGCCGCAGAGCCACAAGGCCAATGGCTCGATCTTGAACAGGCCGCGCGGCTGGGGCTGCCCGCGCCCGTGCGCAGCCTGTTGCTGCAGCAAGTTCCGCCCGCTGACGCTCCACCCCCGGCCGTGCTGCACAAATGAACGGAGCAGACGACATCACCTTGTTCGGCGTCGATTTCAGCAGTGCGCCCAGTCGGCGCAAACCCATCGTGATCGCGCGGGGACGGCTGGCTCAAGACCCATCGCACACCGTGATCCTGCAGGACTTCAACCGGCTCGACACCCTGGCGTCGTTCGGTCAGTGGCTGCAGATGCCCGGCCCCTGGATCGGCGCCTTCGACCTGCCTTTCGGCCTGCCGCGCGAGTTGATCGACACCCTGCGCTGGCCCGGCCATCGGCAAGACGAAGCCCCGCTGCCTTGGGAGCGGCTGATCTCGCATCTGCGCCACCAGAGCCGCGCGCAACTGCGCGAAGTCTTCCGCAGCTTTTGTGCCGCCCGCCCGGCTGGGGCGAAATTCGCCCACCGCGCCTGCGATCTGCCTGCGGGGTCTTCGCCGTCGATGAAATGGGTGAATCCACCCGTCGCCTGGATGCTGCACGCAGGAGCGCCTTTGCTGCTCGATGCAGGGGTCACGCTGCCGGGTCTGCGTGGTGGCGATCCGCTGCGTGTGGCGCTCGAAGCCTATCCGGGCCATGCCGCCCGCGCCGTTCTGGGGCGGCGCAGTTATAAAAGTGATGACCCCGCGAAGCAGACCGCCGAACGCGAAGCCGCACGCGACTTGCTGCTGGCGGCGATGGAAAGCGGGCGTCACCCGCTGGGCATCCGTCTGCAGTGCACCGATGAGCAACGCAAGCCCATGCAGCTCGACGCGCGCGGCGACGCGCTGGACGCTGCGCTCTGCCTGATGCAAGCCGCGTGGGCCTGCCTGAGGCGGCATGAAGGCTATGGACTTCCGCACGCCATCGACCCGGTCGAAGGATGGATCGTCAGCGTGCCTCAGCCCTGATCCGCGACAACCCCCTGCGCCGCAAAAATCAGACGATGGCCAGGTGCCCGGTATCGCTGCCGATGTCGGCGTTGCGCGCGCGCTTGCTGTCGAGCTTGATGCGCAGCCGCAGATCATTGACCGAATCGGCGTTGCGCAGCGCGTCTTCGTAACTGATCTTCTCGGCATCGAATAACTCGAACAAGGCCTGGTCGAAGGTCTGCATGCCCATCTCGCGCGACCGCCGCATCACATCCTTGATCTCGGTGAGCTTGCCCTCGAAGATCTGATCGGCGATCAGCGGCGAGTTGATCATGACCTCCACCGCGGCCACGCGCCCCTTGCCGGTTTGCAGCGGCACCAGCCGCTGCGACACCAGCGCGCGCAGATTGAGCGACAAGTCCATCAGCAGTTGCGCGCGCCGTTCTTCGGGGAAGAAGTTGATGATGCGGTCGAGCGCCTGGTTGGCATTGTTGGCGTGCAGCGTGGCCAGCACCAGGTGGCCGGTCTCGGAAAAAACCACCGCGTGCTCCATGGTCTCGCGGTCGCGGATTTCGCCCATCAGAATGACGTCGGGCGCCTGACGCAGGGTGTTCTTGAGCGCCGCCTCCCAGCTGTCGGTGTCGAGCCCGACTTCACGCTGGGTCACGATGCAGTTCTTGTGCGGATGCACGAACTCGATGGGGTCTTCCACCGTGATGATGTGGCCGTGCGAATTTTCGTTGCGGAAATCGAGCATGGCGGCCATCGAGGTCGATTTGCCCGAGCCGGTGGCGCCGACAAAAATGATGAGGCCGCGCTTGTTCATCGCCAGCGTCTTGAGCACTTGCGGCAATCCCAGGCTGTCGATGGAGGGCAAGTCTTGCGGGATCTGCCGCAGCACGATGCCCACCTTGCCCTGCTGGATGAAGGCATTGCAGCGAAAGCGCGTGAGGCCCGCGGGAGAAATCGCGAAATTGCATTCCTTGGTGCGCTCGAACTCGGCCGACTGTTTGTCGTTCATGATCGAGCGCGCCAGCGCCAGGGTGTGCTGGCTGGTGAGCGCCTGCGACGACAGCTTGGAAACCGCGCCATCGACCTTGATGGCCGGCGGAAAATCGGCCGTGAGAAACAGGTCCGAGCCGCCCCGGCTGATCATCAGCTTGAGCAGATCGTTGATGAATTTGGAAGCCTGATCACGATCCATACGCCCCCCAGCGCTTGTTCAGGTTTTGAATACGGTGGTTCATGCCGCAAGCCGCGCGCATCAACCGCCGGGCGAAGTCGCGGCGACCCGCGCACTGAGCTTGCGCAGACGCAGCGACAAGCGGCGCGCCAGCGAGCCGATGAGACGGCAGGCCGCGGCCGGGTCTTGCGCAATCATGCGGTCGAGATCGCCAGCTTCGAGCACCGCAATCTCGCTGTCGGTCAGCGTGGTGCAGTACGACCAGCGCGGCGCGGCGTCAACCAGCGACATTTCACCCAGCATGCTGCCTGCGCGCACCTCGGTCAGGCGCAGTCTGTCGCCCCAGGGTTGCATGCGATCGACCGCCACCGCGCCTCGCAGCAGCACCACCATGAAGCTGCCCGTCTCGCCCTGCGCGATGAGGTCGGCACCCGCCTTGACGGTGTAGAAATGAAAATACTTGATGCAGCGCTCTTTGTCCGACTGGGTCAGCCCTGCCATGTATTTGTCTTGCTGCCAGAGTTCGAGCAGGCGCTGGCCGCCAGCGCTGCGCGACAGCTTGGTCACGCCGATCTCGGCCGAGCGCTGCGACCAGTCGACCACAGACTCTAGGCTGGAGACTTCCGCGTCATGGAAGCCGGTGGTGAAAAACTGAGACTCGGGCGCATCGTCCACCCCGTCTTTGCGCGAACCGGCGCGGAGTTTGTCGAATAGTTTCATGGCCTGCTGGGTGCGAGTGGGAATATCGGGAGAGTGCGGATTGCGCCGCTGGTGCGTCTGGGCTCTCAGGCGCCAGGGAAATTTTCGGGCTGTTTGGCCTTGGTGCGTGCTTCGGTGGCGGAGATCATGTTGCGCTTGACCAGATCGGCCAGATTCTGGTCAAGGGTCTGCATGCCGAAAGACTGGCTGGTCTGGATCATGGAATACATCTGCGCAATCTTGTTCTCGCGGATCAGATTGCGAATGGCCGGCGTGCCGATCATGATTTCATGTGCGGCCACCCGGCCCGAGCCGTCTTTTTTCTTGCACAGCGTCTGCGAAATCACGCCCACCAGCGCTTCCGACAGCATGGCGCGCACCATTTCCTTTTCTTCCGCCGGGAACACGTCGACGATACGGTCAATGGTCTTGGGCGCCGACGAGGTGTGCAGGGTGGCGAACACCAGGTGGCCGGTTTCGGAAGCGGTAAGCGCTAAGCGGATGGTTTCGAGGTCGCGCATTTCGCCCACCAGAATCGCGTCCGGGTCTTCGCGCAACGCCGAGCGCAGCGCGTTGGAAAAGCTCAGGGTATGCGGGCCGACTTCGCGCTGATTGATCAGCGCCTTCTTCGATTGATGGACGAATTCGATCGGGTCTTCGATGGTGAGAATGTGGCCGTACTCGGTCTCGTTGTAATGATTGATCATCGCCGCCAGGGTGGTGGACTTGCCCGAACCCGTCGGCCCGGTCACCAGCACCAGACCGCGCGGCTTGAGCGCCAGATCGGCGAAAATTTTCGGTGCGTTCAGATCGTCGAGGGTGAGCACCTTGCTCGGAATGGTGCGGAAAACCGCGCCCGCGCCGCGCGCCTGGTTGAAGGCATTGACGCGAAAACGCGCCAGTTGCGGCACCTCGAAGGAAAAATCGACCTCGAGAAACTCTTCGTAGTGTTTGCGCTGCGAATCGCTCATGATGTCGTACACCATGGCGTGCACCGCCTTGTGGTCGAGCGGCTCGACGTTGATGCGCCGCACGTCGCCATGCACGCGAATCATCGGCGGCAGGCCCGCCGAGAGGTGCAGATCGGAGGCGTCGTTCTTGACGCTGAATGCGAGCAGTTGTGTGATGTCCAAGCGATGTCTCCCCCGAGCAAGCTTGTGCGTGACGGTGCGTCCGCCGCGCGGCTATCGAATGGGCTATCTTAAGGTCAGAACCACGGTTTCCCGCAATTCGGCGGGCTGACCCGGGTGGAATTGTTGTATCGATCCAGATTTTGTCGGCCCATGTCCCTCGCCTCCCCTCTTGTCTCTCCTCTCGCCCACCCTCTGTCCGCGGTGCGCCAGCGCATCGCACAAGCCGCCGCAGCAGCCGGGCGCGATCCGCACTCTGTCACCCTGCTGGCGGTGTCCAAAACCTTTCCCGCAGAAGACATCGCCCGCGCCGCCGCACTCGGGCAAACCGCCTTCGGCGAGAACTATGTGCAGGAAGCGGTGGACAAGATCGCCGCCCTGCGCCCCGACTGGCCCGCGCTGCAATGGCATTTCATCGGACCGCTGCAAAGCAACAAGACCCGCGATGTCGCCGAGCATTTCGACTGGGTGCACAGCATCGACCGCCTCAAGCTGGCCCAGCGTCTGAGCGACCAGCGGCCCGCAGAATTGGATCCGCTGCAGGTCTGCATCCAGGTCAATGTGGACTTTGAGGCCACCAAAAGCGGCGTGCGCCCGGAAGACGCCTCGGCGCTGGCTGCGTCCGTGGCCGCGCTGCCCCGACTGCGTCTGCGCGGGTTGATGTGCATACCCGAGCCCAGAGCCGACGCCGCTGCACAACGCGCGCCCTTCGCCCGGCTGCGCGAGCTGCGCGACGCCATCGCCGCCGAGCACGGACTGACGCTCGACACCCTGTCGATGGGTATGAGCGCCGATCTTGAAGCGGCGGTTCTGGAGGGCGCCACCATCGTGCGGGTGGGTTCGGCGATTTTCGGTGCGCGCCCTGCTTTGGGCGCCAAGGCCTGATGGGCAACCCCGAGGCCAATTTGTCCCGGCGTGCCTGGGTGAGCGGCCGGGTGCAGGGTGTGTCGTTCCGCGCCGCAACCCGCGCCAAAGCGCTGTCGCTGGGGTTGCGAGGGCAGGCCGTCAACTTGCAGGATGGCCGGGTGGAAGTGTGGATTTGCGGTGATGCGCAGGCGGTGCAAGCCCTGCTCGAATGGCTGCGGATCGGGCCTCCCGCTGCGCGGGTGGACGCGGTGCAGGTCGAGCCTGCCGACGCCGAAGGCTGCCCCGAAGGATTTCAGGTGGGTTGATTTTGGCCGATGCGCCGCCCGCGACCGTTGCGAACCGCATCGGCGAGTTGCTCCAGCACCCTCACCGTGGCCTCCCAGCCGATGCAGCCGTCGGTGATGCTCTGCCCGTACTGCAGCGCCGACAGGTCTGCCGTGAGCGCCTGCTTGCCTTCGACCAGATGGCTCTCCAGCATGACGCCGAGAATGTGGCGGCTGCCCGCGGCGATCTGCGCACCGATCTCGGCCGCCACCTGCGGCTGGCGCCGATAGTCGCTGCGGCTGTTGGCATGGCTGCAATCGATCATCACCCGGCCGGGCAGATCGGCCGCCTGCAGCGCGGCCACGGCTGCTTCCACGCTGGCGGCATCGAAATTCGGCCCCGCGTCGCCGCCCCGCAGGATGAGGTGGCAATCGGCATTGCCGGTCGTGGTGATCACCATGGCCCGGCCGTCGAGCGAGATGGAAGGAAAGCGGTGAGATTGCGCCGCCACCACGATGGCGTCCACCGCCGTCTGCAGCTTGCCGCTGGTCGGGTTCTTGAACCCCAGCGGGGCCGACAGCGCCGAGGCCATCTGCCGATGCAGCGGGCTTTCGGTGGTGCGCGCGCCGATGGCGCCCCAGCTCAGCAACTCGGCGTAGTACTGCGGCGTAACCAGATCGAGAATTTCAGAAGCGGCTGGAACGCCCAGGCGCGCGCATTCCACCAGCAGGCCTCTAGCCTTGAGCAAACCCTTGTGAAGGTCGCCGCGCCCGTCCAGATCAGGGTCGTAGATCATGCCCTTCCAGCCCAGACGGGTACGCGGCTTCTCGAAATACACCCGCATCACCAAAAACAAGGCATCGTCGAAGCGCGAGGCTACCTCGCGCAGACGCCGCGCGTACTCAATCGCCGCAGCGCTGTCGTGGATGGAGCAAGGCCCGACAACGACCAGCAGCCGGTCGTCATCGCCCCGCACGATGTCGCGCACGGTCTGGCGCGCGCGGGCGACCACCTGCGCCTGGGCCTCGCTGACGGGCACTTCGGCCCGCAATTCGTTCGGCGTGGGCAACAGCTCTTCCCGCGCAATGTGGAGATCGGCAATACGCGTCGGCATGAGCGTCCTTGGATGAGAAATTCCTAAAAAACTAGATCAGGCTCCGCAGATCGGGCAGCCCGGCCTTGGCAGCCTGCTGCGCCAGTTGCCGGGCCGCCGCACCGTCCACGCGAGCCAGCTCGGTCAGCACCCGCAGCCAGAGCGCAGGCTGCTGCGGCAGCGGCGCGCAGTAAAGCAGGTCGCCGCCACGCTGCACCGCCAGAACCGGAAAGTTGGGCGGCTCAAAATCGCCCAGCGCATCGGCGCGATCCTCGACGTCGATCCAGTACCAGCGCACCGCGACATCGGGCGGCAGTTGCGTCGCCAGCGCCTCGAAGCCTGCACGCCAGTCGCGGCAGATGCCGCACCACTGCGCGCACAGACAGGCGACGAGCAGCGGCTCCATCACCAGCGGGCGGCTTACCGCAGCGCCTTGAAGCGCAGACGGTGCGGGCGCGCGCCTTCTTCGCCCAGACGGCGTTTTTTGTCGGCCTCGTATTCCTGATAGTTGCCGGAAAAGAACGTCCACTGCGAATCGCCTTCGGCCGCGAGAATGTGGGTGGCGATGCGGTCGAGAAACCAGCGGTCGTGGCTCGACACCATGATGCAGCCCGCGAACTCGAGCAGCGCATCTTCGAGCGCGCGCAGGGTTTCGACGTCGAGGTCGTTGGACGGCTCATCGAGCAGCAGCACATTGCCGCCAGAGATCAGGGTCTTGGCCAGATGCAGCCGCCCGCGCTCCCCGCCGGAGAGCTTGCCCACGATCTTCTGCTGATCGCCGCCCTTGAAATTGAACCGCCCGCAGTAGGCGCGCGAGGGCACCTGGAACTTGCCCACGTTGAGAATGTCCAGCCCGTCGGAAACCGCTTCCCACACCGTCTTGTCGTCGGGCAGGGCCTCACGGCTCTGGTCTTCGTACACCAGCTTGACCGTGGGGCCGATGACGATCTCGCCCGCATCGGGCTTGTCCTTGCCAGCAATCATGCGAAACAGCGTGGACTTACCCGCGCCATTGGGGCCGATGACGCCGACAATGGCGCCCGGCGGCAGCTTGAAGCTCAAGTTTTCGATCAACAGCCGCTCGCCGTGCGCCTTGCGCACGTTCTTGAACTCGATGACCTCATTGCCCAGGCGATCGGCCACGGGAATGAAAATCTCGTTGGTCTCGTTGCGCTTCTGGTACTCGATGCTGGAGAGCTCTTCGAATCGTGCCATGCGCGCCTTGCTTTTGGACTGGCGCCCTTTCGGGTTTTGCCGCACCCACTCCAATTCCTGCTTCATGGTCTTGAGGTGAGACGCCTCGCTGCGCGATTCCTGCTCCAGCCGGGCTTCCTTCTGCTCCAGCCAGTTGCTGTAATTGCCCTTGAACGGAATGCCCTGGCCACGGTCGAGTTCAAGAATCCACTCGGCCGCATTGTCGAGGAAATAGCGGTCGTGGGTGACGGCCACCACGGTGCCGGGAAAACGGTGCAGAAACTGCTCCAGCCAGTCCACGCTCTCGGCGTCGAGGTGATTGGTCGGCTCATCGAGCAGCAGCATGTCGGGCTTGGAGAGCAGCAGGCGGCACAGCGCCACGCGACGCTTTTCACCGCCCGACAGCGGGCCGACAATCGCATCCCACGCGGGCAGCCGCAGCGCATCGGCAGCCACTTCCATCTGCAGATCGGTGTTGTCGCCCTCGCCTGCAGCGATGATGGCTTCGAGCTGCGCCTGCTCTTCCGCCAGCTTGTCGAAGTCGGCATCGGCGTTTCCGTATTCCACATAGACCTCTTCCAGCCGTTTCTTGGCGGCGAGCACACCGCCCAGACCTTCTTCCACCGCCTCGCGCACGGTCTGCGCCGGATCGAGCTGCGGCTCTTGCGGCAGGTAGCCGATGCGCAAGCCCGCCATCGGCACGGCTTCGCCTTCAATATCGGTATCCACCCCGGCCATGATCTTGAGCAGGGTCGATTTGCCTGAGCCGTTCAGGCCCAGCACGCCAATCTTGGCGCCGGGGAAAAAACTCAGCGAAACATCCTTGAGAATCTGACGCTTGGGCGGCACGATCTTGCCGACCCGGTTCATGGTGAAAACGTATTGAGCCATCTGTGTTTCAGACCTGTTTGAGGAAAGACTGCGCGCCCACATCCCATGGGGCAAACCGCTATTGTCGCTGCAAGGCCACGGCCATGACGCGCAGCAGCAAGAATTCCATTACCATACTGCTCAGCGGCCATGTCCAGTCTCCCAGCCGCAGTCACTTTTGACTCCTGCCGAGCCTCTCGGCCCACTCCATCTGTTGCAGACTGGCGCGCTTGTTCAAGCGCGGTGGCAGAGTCCTGGATCGGTTCACACACCGCTCCCGAAAGTTTTTCACATGTCTTTTCAAGATCTGGGCTTGATCGAGCCCCTCGTGCGTGCTGTTGCCGAACAAGGTTACACCGTACCCACTCCCATTCAACTCCAGGCCATTCCGGTTGTGCTCGCAGGGCATGATCTGCTGGCCGCGGCGCAGACCGGCACCGGCAAAACGGCCGGCTTCACCCTGCCCATGCTGCAGCGCCTGAGTGGCGGCGAACCCGCTCGCAACGCCAAGGGCAAGATCATTCCCCGCGCCCTCATCCTCACTCCCACCCGCGAGCTGGCTGCGCAGGTGCATGAAAACCTCGCCGCCTACGGCCGCCACCTCAAGCTGCACAGCATGGCGATGTATGGCGGCGTGGGCATGCAGCCGCAGATCAACGCCCTGGCGCGCGGCATGGACATCGTCGTGGCCACGCCCGGCCGCCTGCTCGACCACCAAAGCCAGCGCAATATCGACCTGTCCGCGGTGCAGATGCTGGTGCTCGACGAAGCCGACCGCATGCTCGACATGGGCTTCGTCCACGACATGCGCCGCATCGTCGCCCTGCTGCCTAAGCAGCGTCAGAACTTGCTGTTCTCCGCCACCTTCTCTGAAGAGATCAAGCGGCTGGCCGGCGACTTTTTGGTCAACCCGCAACAGGTTGCCGTCGCACGCCAGAACGCCACGGCCGATCTGGTCGAACAGATCGTGTTCCCGGTCGACCGCGAGCGCAAGCGCGACATGCTGGTCCACCTCATCCGCGAACGCAACTGGCCGCAAACTCTGGTGTTCACCCGCACCAAGCACGGCGCCAACCGTCTGGCCGAACAACTCGACAAGGACGGCATCGTCGCCACCGGCTTTCACGGCAACAAAACCCAGTCCGCCCGCCTGCGCGCCCTGGCCGACTTCAAGAGCGGCAAGCTGCAGGTGCTCGTCGCTACCGATATCGCCGCGCGCGGCATCGACATCGACCAGCTTCCGGTCGTGGTGAATTACGAACTACCCAACATCCCAGAAGACTATGTGCACCGCATCGGCCGCACCGGCCGTGCGGGCAGCAATGGGCAAGCTATTTCGCTGGTCTGCGTGGACGAACTCGGCTTCCTGCGCGACATCGAAAAGCTAGTGCGCAACCCCATTACGCAAGAAGTCATTCCGGGCTTCGAGCCCGACCCCAACGCCAAGGCGCAGCCCATCGTCATGGGCCGCACCGTACTGCACGGCGGCGAGCGTCGCGGCGGCAAGGGTGAAGGCGGCGCGGGTGGTGGCCAAGGTCAACGCCGCAGTGGTGCAAACGCAGGCAATCGCGGCGCAAGCCGCAACGGCCCCGGTCAGGGCCAGGGACGCGCCCAGACACCCGCCAGCGCCAAACCGCAAGGCCAGCGCCAATCGGGCAACGGCAACAAACCTTCTGGCGCACCCGCTGGTGCAGGCGGCCTACCGCCGGAACGCCGTGCCGATTCCTGGCAAAGCACCCCCTGGGTCGAACTCGACCTGCCTCCGCACATGCGCAACGGCCAAGGCCGTGGACGCCGCCCTTCTGGCGGTGGACAAGCTGCTGGCTTCGGCGGTCAGCGCCGCCAGGGCGGGGGTCAGCGCACTCGCTGACGCAGGAATTGCGATCGGGCAATTCCTCGGGACTCGCTCGGTCGCATTGGCGTCGTAGGGGATTTTTCGGGACATAGCATTTCGCGCATCTATCTCGATTCATCGGAGTTTCGCGCATGTTCAAGTCCCCGCTTCACCATCTCAGCGTCATGGCGCTGGTCGAAGGCTCGTCGCTCATCGCCCTGGTGCTGCTGGCCGTGCCGCTGAAGTACGCGGCCGATTGGCCTACGGGCGTGAAAATCATCGGGCCGATTCACGGCGCCCTGTTCATCTGGGCCACGATCGCACTGGTGGTGACGCTCTCGCGCGGGCAGCTCTCGCCCTTGCGCAGCCTGGGCGTTTTCCTCGCTTCGCTCATTCCGTTTGGCGGACTGTGGTCGCACCGCATGATGCGCCGCCAGCTCGACAAAGCGCCTGCGACAGCAGTCTGAGCGACTGCGCTACTACAGGGCTACTGCAGAGCCAGTTGCACCGCCCCGCTGTGGGTGAAGGGAATCTGCAGCATCGTCTGGCCGATCTCGGCTGTTCCCTGAATCACGTAGCGCACCGTGCCGTCCGACGGCAGGGTGGCGATGAGGCTCAGCAGTGTTGCGCTGTTGACCTCGACCTGCACCGGAACCTGCGCCTGCTGCTGCGCGGCGATGGTGACGGGCGCGGTGCTCACGCCCTGCGCCACGTCCAGGCCGTTGAACTGGATCTGAAACCGCAGTTTCTGCAGCGGCAGGGCCAGCCCCCCGGTGTTGCGAATATTCAGGGTGAGGTCGAGGATGGCGGTTGCGCCTTGCAGGGCAATGCTGTCCACACTGCGAATCGACACCTCCGGCGCCACGGCGGCTTGCTGCGCCTGCGCAGGCGGCGAGGCGAACAGGGTCGCCGCCCACATCAGGGCGGGCAGCAAACCTCGCCAGTTTTTGATCAGCCGCAGCACCATCAATGCCCGGAGAAATCCACCAGGGTGAACAACGGTAGGCCTGCATCGCGCAGCAGCTGTGAGCCGCCGAGCTCGGGCAGATCGACGATGGCCGCGCCTTCGATCACGCTGGCCCCGAGCTTTTCGAGCAGACGCTTGCCGGCCATCATGGTGCCGCCGGTGGCGATGAGGTCGTCGATGAGCAGCACGCAATCGCCCGGCCGCACCGCGTCGGTGTGAATCTCCACCGTGGCGCTGCCGTATTCCAGCTCGTACTCCTCGGACACCGTGTCGAAAGGCAGCTTGCCCTTCTTGCGGATGGGCACGAAGCCGATGTTGAGTTCGTAGGCGATAACGGCGCCGAGAATGAAGCCGCGCGCGTCGATGCCCGCCACCACGTCCGGGCGCAGATCGGGGGCCATGTAGCGATGCACGAACTGGTCGATGAGCACGCGGAACACCCGCGGGTTCTGCAGCAGCGGCGTGATGTCGCGGAACTGCACGCCGGGTGACGGCCAGTCGGGCACGGTGCGGATGTGTTGGCGCAGATAGTCGATGACATTCATGGTGATCCGTTCAACAAACAAAATTCAGGTCGCCGCCTCGTCGCCGAACACGTCGTGGTACGAGGCAAACGACGCACCCGACAGCACGGGAAACAACACCAGCAGGCCGAGGCCGAACGGCAACATGGCCACGATGGAAATGGGCAGCAGCAAAACGGTGAACAAGGTAATGGGCGCCAGATTGGTGAACCCGGCTCGCACCGACAGCTTGACCGCGTTCCACGGACTGACACCCCCGAGCGCCACCAGCGTATTGACGAACCAGAACGCCACGCTGAACAGATAGAGCGCCAGCAAAACCAACAGCAGCAAGGTCATGAGCGAACCCGCCAAGGCGCCCAGACCTGCGGCCATGCCTACGCCGGGGGTCATGACTTTGGCAAACGCGCCAAAGCTGGCCAGCCCCAGGCCGAACATCGCGCCCAGCCCCATCACGATCGCCGCGCCGATCACCCCGCCCAGCGCCAGCACCAGCAGGGAGACCAGCAACAGCGGGCCGATGCGGCCGGTCCACCGCTGCGTGGTCGACGACAGCGTGCCTTCATTTTGAGGTTCGACCGGCATGCCTTGCGGCGTGATCGTTTGCGCTTGCGCCGCCCGCTTGCGCAGCAGCGCCGCAAAAATCACGCCAAAAGCCAGCAGCGGCAGACTCAACCATTGCGAAAGCAGCCCGCCCATCGGCAACTCGCCCAATAGCCACAGCAGCACGAGCAGCGCCACGGCCAGGCCCAGCCAGGGCAGCGGCGCCTGCATGAAACTGCGCCAGCCATCCATCCACCAGCGCAGGCCGAATCCAGCGGGAACGCGGCGAAATACGGGGTCTGGAACGATGAGATCAGTGGAGGTCATGGCGGGCAATGGGGAATGAAGACGGCCCATTATCCGACGCCGATTTGAAAGCCTACCGAGCGATATCCTCCAGCCGCCGCTGCGTCACCCGCGGCCCCATGATGACGATGACCAGCGCCACGCCGACCATCGCGGCGGCGATGAAAGTGAACACGCCAACGTCGCCCGAGGTCTTGAGCAGATCGGCGATGACGAAGCCGGTGAACACCGCGCTGATGCGGCTGAACGAATAGACAAAGCCCACTGCCCGGGCACGGATGCGGGTGGGGTAGAGCTCGCTCTGGTAAGCGTGGAAGGCGTAACTCATGATGTTGTTGAAAAACGCCACCGCAATGCCAAACACAATGATCGCGGCCGCCCCTTGCGCATGGGCGAACAGCAGGCCAAACAACGCCACGGCCAGCGCGGGCACGGCGATCAGCCATTTGCGCTCGAAGCGGTCGCCGAATGAGGCGCCGATGAGGGACGAAATCGGATAGGCGAAGGCGATGATGAAGGTGTAGAGCAGCGACTTCGGAATGTCCAAGCCCTTGGCGATGAGATAGGTCGGCGCCCAACTGGCAAAGCCGTAGTACCCCACCGTCTGCAGAATATTGAACAGGATGAGCATCACCGTGCGTTTGCGATACACGCCTTCCCACATCTCGCCCCAGCGCGCCTTGACGTGCTCGACATCGCCCACAAAGCCCTTCGGCTCGGGCAGGGGTTGGCCGGTTTCGCGTTCCACCTGCTTCTCGATGCGGCTGAGAATCGCGTCAGCCGCGTGATGACGGCCCTTGTCTTCCAGCCAGCGCGGCGACTCGGGCAGGCGCAGCCGGATGAACCAGATGACGATGGCGCCCAGCGCGCAGATGATGGCCACCCAGCGCCAGCCATCGAGCCCCGCGATCTGATGCGGCACCATCAGCCATCCCAGAAAGGCGACCACCGGCACGGCGCTGAAGGTGATGAACTGGTTCATCGCGAAATACGTGCCCCGCTTGGCCTGCGGCGCCAGTTCCGAGACATAGGTGTCGATGTTGACCATCTCCAGGCCGATCCCGATGGAGGCGATGAACCGCCAGATGTCGATATTCATCGCGGTCTGCTGAAACGCCATGATGAGGGTGGCGATGCAATACCAGAGCAAGGCCCAGGTATAGACCGCACGCCGCCCATACCGATCCGACAGCCAGCTCACGAACAGCGTGCCCACCCACAAACCGAGAAACAGGGCCGCGACAAAGCTGGCAATCCCCTGAAAGCCGAACAGCCCCTTGGTGGTCGCGGTGAACACCCCGCTTTTGAACAAGCCGGGCGCGATATAAGCGGTCAGAAACAGGTCGTAAAACTCGAACAGCCCGCCCAGCGAGAGCAGGATGACCATATTGCGCACGGTCTTCGAAGGAGGCAGGCGGTCGATGCGCGCCGCGATGGTGGGCGCGCCGTGGTGGCCGGGACGGGGGCCTTCAGACGCCTCTGCGCCGACTGGCGCCGGGATGGTGCTCATGCATGTCTCC
This sequence comes from Thiomonas sp. UBA7699, assembly GCF_002482605.1. Lineage (NCBI taxonomy): Bacteria > Pseudomonadati > Pseudomonadota > Betaproteobacteria > Burkholderiales > Thiomonas > Thiomonas sp. UBA7699. Next base: position 97,278 of record NZ_DLGH01000020.1, read on the forward strand.
TGTATTTATCGTTCCTCCATGATGGATGGAAAAAACAGGAGACGGGGTGTCGAAATGTGACTTGGGGTGACGCGTTGCTTCAACTGGGCTGCAACACGCTGGCACCGGGCTGTTTGAGCAGTTGCGCCCATTCCTCGAGCTCGCGCGGCTCGCCGAACAGATAGCCCTGCATGCTTTGCAGGCCCATGCCGTGCAGCGCCTGGGCGCATTCGCGCGTCTCCACCCCCTCGGCGACCACGTTGATCGACAGGCGTCGGGAGATATCGACGAGCCCGCGCACGATTTCTGCGTTGCGCACGTCCTTGGTCACATCCGCCGTGAAGCTGGCCGGAATCTTGATGTCGCTCGGATCGAGAATCTTGAGGTATTCGAACGAGGCGTAGCCCTCGCCGAAATCGTCCATCGCCACCCGCACGCCCGACTTGCGCAGCGACTGCACATTGCGCGCCACACTGGGAAACGCTGGGATGGCGCGGCGCTCGGTCACTTCGACCATCAGGCGCTCGGGCGCCCAGGCGTAGCGCTGCAGGGTACTGCTGATGTGCTCGATCAGGGCCGGATCGCCGATCTGATCGGCCTCGATATTGACCGAGATGTAGCCGTTCCAGCCCGTCCAGTTGGACAGCACCCGCGCCTCGGAGATGGCTTCTTCCATCACCCAGAAAAACAGCTCACTGGTCTGTGCAGGGGTCAGTTGCGGCAGAAACATCAGCGGGGAATGCCGCTTCGGCGCATCTTCCGCGCGCCAGCGGAACAACACCTCCAGCCCGATGACCTGCCCCGCCGGGAAACTCACCTGCGGTTGATAAACCAGCGCCGGAGCCCCCGCTCCCGCATGTGCGGCAATTTCAGAAAAAACGTCGCGTTCCACAATGAAGGTGCCGCTCAATCGTTGTTGAAGAGTGTTGTTGAAAGGACCAAGCCTGAATATTTCCGGCAGGTTAGCATGGGTTTTGAAACGTTCAAATCCGGACTTACAAATTCCGTGCTCTCTGACAACAACGCGCCCGATCGATGCCAGCGCACGACACCATGACCTCCTCTGCCTCACCTCGCTCCCGTACTGCCGCCCTTGTCCAAGCCCCTCCCGACAGCTCGCAGACCGGCCCGAGCTACCGGGTATCGGTTGCCGATGCACTCGCGCACCAGTTTCTGGTCGAGCTCGACCTGCCCCACCCGGAACCAGCGGGGCAGGAGTTCTGGCTCCCGGTCTGGATTCCCGGCAGCTATCTGGTGCGCGAATTCGCCCGCCATATCTTGCAGCTGCAGGCCTGGTGCGCCGACAAACCCATCGCACTACACAAAATCGCCAAGAACCGCTGGCGCGCCGCTCCGTGCAACGGGCCGCTACGGCTGCGCTACCGGGTGTATGCCTTCGATCTCTCGGTACGCACCGCCTACCTCGATACTCAGCGCGGCTTTTTCAACGCCAGCAGCCTGCTGCTCGCAGCCGCTGGACGCGAGCAGCAGCCGCACACCGTCACCCTCGCCTGCGCCGACTTCGCGCCGCACTGGACAGTGGCCACCACCTTGCCCGCGCTTGAATGCGACACCGATGGCTTCGGCAGCCGACGCGCGGCAAACTACGACGCACTGATCGACCATCCCGTTGAAATGGGCGAACTGCTGCGGCTGGAGTTCAGTGCGGGCGGGGCCCCGCACGTCATGGTCATCGCCCTGGGCAATCAGCCGCACGACACCGTGGATACCCGGCGGCTGGCGCGCGACCTCAAGCGCATCTGCAGTGCGCAGATCGCCCTGTTCGAGCCCCGCAGCAAGCGCGCACCGTTTGCCGAGTACCTGTTCATGGTCGCACCGACCGCCGAGGGCTACGGCGGGCTGGAACATGCCGACAGCACCGCCCTGATGTGCGCCCGCCGCAGCCTGCCGCACCCGCGCCTGCAAGACACCGACAGCGCCCATAGCGCCCACAGCGACTATCGCGACTTTCTCGGCCTGTGCAGCCACGAATACTTCCACGCCTGGAACGTCAAGCGCATCAAGCCGCAGGCCTTCACGCCTTACGACCTTCAAGCCGAAAACCCCACCACTCTGCTGTGGCTGTTCGAGGGCTTCACCGCGTATTACGACGATCTGATGGTGTTGCGCGCGGGGCTGATCACGCCGCAGCAATACCTCGACGGTCTGGCCCGCACCCTCGGCGCGGTGCTGCGCACGCCCGGGCGCCAGGTTCAAAGCGTGGCCGAGGCCAGCTTCGATGCCTGGACCAAGTATTACCGCCCCGATGAAAACACCGCCAACGCCACGGTGAGCTACTACCAGCTCGGCGCGCTGGTCGCCTTGTCCATCGACCTGCGGCTGCGCCGCGAAAGCGCGGCCACGCTGGACGACGTGATGCGTCGGCTGTGGACGCGCTATGGCCGCGCCGACGCGCCGCTGCGCGCCGAAGGCGTGGCCGAAGACGCCCTGCCCGCGCTGCTCAAGGAAGTGAGCGGCCTCGACTGGCGCGCCTTCTTCCGCCGCCATGTTCACGGCACTGAACTGCCCCCGGTCAAGACGCAGTTCGCTGATTTCGGCATTCAATGGGCCTCGCAAGAAGACACTCCGCTCGACGCGCTGGGGCTGGCTGCGCAGGAACAGGCGGGCGGCTGGCTCACCGTGCAGCGCGTGCGCAACGGCGGCTGGGCCGAACGCGCCGGGCTGGCCGCTGGCGATCTGCTGCTCATGCTGGACGGCGAGCGGGCGCGCAAAGCCGTGATCGAGCGCCGCCATGCACAGGCCCGAGCGGGCGATGTGTGGCGTCTCACCTGGCTGCGGCAAGATCTGGAGCAGCACAGTCAAACGCCTTGGTTTGCGCTGCCCGACAGCCGCGTGCAACTGCGGCTAGCCGACAAGCCGCGCCCCGCGCAGCGCCAACGTCTGAGCGCCTGGATGGGCACCGCACTGTGACGCACAATGTTCTCTAACGCCCCTTTAGGAGATGCCCATGGAGACCCCTGACGACGCCACCGTCCTGACCGAAACCCGAGGCCACGTCGGCCTCATCACCCTCAATCGACCCAAGCAACTCAACGCCCTGAACGACGCCCTGATGGACGCGCTGGGCGCCGCGCTCAGAGCGTTTGACGCTGATCCGGCCATCGGCTGCATGGTCGTCACCGGCAGCGACAAGGCTTTCGCCGCCGGGGCCGACATCACCGCCATGGCGAAAAAGACCTTTCCCGCCAGCTACGCGGAGGACTTCATCACCCGCAACTGGGAAGCGATGATGCAGATTCGCAAGCCGGTGATTGCGGCGGTGCGCGGCTTCGCGCTGGGCGGGGGCTGCGAGCTGGCGATGATGTGCGATCTCATCGTCGCCGCCGACAACGCCCAGTTCGGCCAGCCCGAAATCAAGCTCGGCATCATTCCCGGCGCCGGCGGCACCCAGCGGCTGACGCGCGCCGTGGGCAAAGCCAAGGCCATGGATCTGATCCTCACCGGCCGGATGATGGACGCGCATGAGGCCGAGCGCAGCGGCCTGGTCGCGCGGGTCGTGCCGCTGCAGCAGACACTCGATGAGGCCGTGGCGATGGCCGAAACCATTTCCAGCTTCTCGCAGGCTTCGGTGCTCATGGCCAAGGAAAGCGTGAACCGCGCGTTTGAATCGTCGCTGTCCGAAGGTTTGCGTTTCGAGCGTCGGCTGTTTCAGTCGCTGTTCGCTACGGCCGACCAGAAGGAGGGTATGGCGGCTTTCCTGGAAAAACGAAAACCGCTTTTCACGAACAAATGATGCGGTATACTGCGCGGCTTGTTTGCGTGTTGGCGCTTTAGCTCAGTCGGTTAGAGCGACGGAATCATAATCCGCAGGTCCGGGGTTCGAGTCCCTGAAGCGCCACCATAGTTTTCCAGCCCACATCGTTTTTTTCGTAGGCTTCTCGTTTGCACCCTTCGCGCCGAATTCGTGGGCGCTGATCCAAGCCCATGCGTTGTTGCCTGGGCTTTTTTGTTTTGCGCGCCCTGCGAACCGCTGAACCGTTGTTTGTCCAAGGAGTTGGCCATGAAACTTCAACCGTTGCTGCGTCGGATGGCCCTTGGGGCGGCGCTGTGTCTGGGCAGCCTGGGCGCGGCTCACGCGCAGATGAACTACCCGATGGGCAGCCTGCAGGGCCTAGCGACGTTTGGCGCGTTTCCGAGCGTCAGCATCAACTGCACCGATTACACCCTCGGCCCAGGCGCGCGGGTGATCAGCCCGCTAAACCGCATCATTCCCCGCAACCAGCTCAACGGGCTGCAGGCCCCGGTGGTGTTTCAGACCGACGCGATGGGCAATGTGTTTCGCGTGTGGCTGGTGAGCGATTCCACAGCCAGCCAGCTTCAGTTGCCCAAGGCGCCGGGACAGTGCGGGCTGTTTTTCAGCAATTGACGGACGCTTCCATCGTGACAAAAAAGGTCTTTATCAAGACGTTCGGCTGCCAGATGAACGAGTACGACTCGGCCAAGATGGCCGACGTGCTCGGCGCGGCTGAAGGCTATGAACCCGTGGCAACGCCGCAGGAAGCCGATCTCATATTGCTCAACACCTGCTCCATTCGTGAAAAGGCGCAGGAAAAAGTGTTCAGCGATCTGGGACGCCTGCGCGAGCTCAAGGCCGACAAGCCGAGTCTGCTGATCGGCGTGGGCGGCTGTGTGGCGAGCCAGGAAGGCGAGGCCATCGTCAAGCGCGCGCCTTATGTCGATCTGGTGTTTGGCCCGCAAACGCTGCACCGGCTGCCGCAACTCATTGCGCAGCGCCAGGCGCTCGGGCGCGCGCAGGTCGATATCAGCTTTCCGGAAATCGAAAAATTCGATCATCTGCCGCCCGCACGGGTGGAGGGCCCGAGCGCCTTCGTCTCCATCATGGAAGGCTGCAGCAAGTATTGCAGCTATTGCGTGGTGCCCTACACCCGCGGCGAGGAAGTCTCGCGGCCCTTGGTCGACGTGCTCACCGAGGTGGCCGAGTTGGCCTCGCTGGGCGTGCGCGAAGTGACGCTGCTGGGCCAGAACGTCAATGCCTGGCTGGGCTCGGGAGAGGGCGAAGATTTCGCCTTTCTGCTGGAATGCGTGGCCGAGATCGACGGCATCGAACGCATCCGCTACACCACCAGCCATCCGAAGGAATTCACCCAGCGGCTGATCGATGCCTACGGCCGTATCCCCAAACTGGTCAACCATGTGCACCTGCCGGTGCAGCATGGCAGCGACCGCATTCTGGCAGCGATGAAGCGCGGCTATACCGCGCTGGAGTTCAAGAGCATCGTGCGGCGGCTGCGCGCGGTGCGGCCCGATATCTGCATCGGTTCCGACTTCATCGTCGGCTTTCCGGGCGAGACCGAGGCCGACTTCGCGCAGTTGATGAAACTGATCGAGGACCTGCAGTTCGACGCCAGCTTCAGCTTCATTTTCAGCCCGCGCCCCGGCACTCCGGCGGCCAATCTGGCGGATGACACCCCGGCCGACGTCAAGCTCAAGCGGCTGCAGACCTTGCAGGCGCAGATCGAGAAGCAGGCTTCGGCCATCAGCGCCGCCATGGTGGACACGGAACAGGCCGTGCTCATCGAAGGGCCGAGCAAGAAAGATCCCTCGGAACTGCAGGGCCGCACCGAAAACAACCGCATCGTGCACCTGAAGGCCAACGCGCGCTTGATCGGCCAGATCGTGCCGGTGCGCATCACCACGGCCTACCCGCACTCGCTGCGCGGCGAAGTGTGCGTGGCTGAAGCGGATCAGGCCGCGGCGGTCTGATTCGCTTCAGCCTGTGCGCTCTACTTGATCATCAGGCGCAAGCTGTCCCAAGCGCGGCCGAACAGACCCGCTTCGGGCACGGCCTTGATGACCTCCAGCGGATAGACCGCCAGCGGCTTGCCGCTCATGCTCACGTCGAGTTGGCCGACGCGCTGCCCGGCCTGCAGCGGCGCCACCAGCGGGTCGGGCCGCACCACCTTGGTCTGAAGGTCTTTGCCCATGCCGCGCGGCACCGAAATGACCACCGGCACCGAGGAGCCCAGTTCCACTTTGTTATCCACGCCCTTCCAGACGGGCGCAGTCAGTACCGGCTTGCCGGGCGAGGCCAGCACGATGTCGTCGAAGTTCTGATAAGCCCAGTTGAGCAGCACCTGGCTCTCCTCGCCGCGGGCCCGCTCGGTGGGTGTGCCCATCACCACGGTGAGCAGACGGCGCGGGCCGTTGGGAAATTGGCGCAGCGCCGAGGTGATCATGCAGTAACCCGCCTCGGAGGTGTAACCCGTTTTCATGCCGTCCACGGAAGGATCGGTGAACAGCAGGCTGACGCGGTTGGGCTGGGTGATGTGGTTGTAGGTGAATTCCTTGACCTTGAAATAGCGCGCGTAATCGGCCGGAAAGTCGCGGATGATGTGGGTAGCGATGATGGAGAGGTCATACGCCGTGGTGTGGTGGCCGGGATCGGGCAAGCCCGTCGGGTCCATGAAATGCGTGCCTTTGAGGCCCCACTGCTGCGCCTGGCGGTTCATCATGGCGACGAAGGCGCTCACCGAGCCGCCCACCGTCTGCGCCAGCGTCATCGCGGCGTCATTGCCCGATTGCACGATCATGCCCAACAGCAGGTCGTTAACCGACACCGGCACTCGCGGGTCGATGAACATGCGCGAGCCACCGGTCTGCCAGGCCTCTTTCGATTCGGTCACCATCTGGTTGAGCTTGATGGTGCCTTCTTTCAAGGCCTTGAAGGTCAAGTAAGCCGTCATCAGCTTGGTCAGCGAGGCCGGCGCCTCCTGAGCGTGGGCATCGTGCTCGGCGAGGATCTGCCCACTGGTCAGATCGACCACCAGCCAGGCCCGCGCATCGAGCTTGGGCGGCGGAACGGTGGCCAGCATGGCCTGCATCGGCGTGAGGGGAGCGGCTGCGGCACTCGGGGCCGGAGTCGTTGCGGCGGGAGCTGCCGCTGGAGTGGGGGCGGCCTGCGCCAAAGGCGACAGCGCGAGCAGACAGGCCGCGCTGCAGGCGGCGACAAACGATTGAACGGACATAGGCGAATCCTGAGACTCAAAACAGAAAACCGACACCCTAGCAGCCTGAGGGCGTGACAGGGGTGACGAAGTTTTGCCGCGCACGCTGGGAGCCTGTCGGGCTTTGGTCGTCGATAGCGAAAATGGGGCCCAGCTTGGACAGTTTTTGCCGGATTTGCAGGCCCATAGCCCTGCTATGGGTCAAAAAGCCGGTGAAAAATGGACTGCTGCGATCCATTTGCAGCCGACGATTCCAAAGCCCGACAGGCTCCTCGATGTCGCGGCAGAGGGTCAGAGCGCGGGGCGGCGAGAAGGTTCGCAGGAACGAAAAAACAAAGGCGCGTTTCAGACGCGCGTGCTGCTGGCGTTCTGAGAAACTCGCCGGGCCGCCCCAAGAGTTTCTCACCCCCTCGGGGGGCCTGGCGCGCAGCGACAGGTCTTGGGGGCGCTTAGGGGTTTTCTGCCCCGTGCCACTGACAGACCCACTCGCGCAGGGGCAGCAGCAGGCCGTGGAAAAAATGCCCCGCGCCCGGAAACACGACCACGGGCAACTGCTGCGGCCGTGCCCAGTCGAGCACGCCGGACAGCGGCACCACATCGTCTTGCTCACCATGCAGCACAAGCACGCGCTGTGCGAGCGGCGTGGCGTTGGCCGGTTTGATCTGCGGCACGTCGAAACGGGTGACGGCCGTGCCCACTAAAGTGAGATGCTGCAAGGTGGCGCCCCGCTGCTGCAAGGCCAGCGCACAACGCGCGGCGACGGCGGCGCCGAAGGAAAATCCGGCCAGCGCCAAGGGCAGGATCTCGCGCTCAAGCCCGGCTTGCTGCGCGACCTGAGGAATGAAGTCGTCGAACACGGCCAGCAGGTCGGCGGTTTCGCCCACGCCGTGGTCAAACGCTCCGGCCGTGGCGCCCACACTGCGAAAGTTGGGCCGTACCGCCAAGAAACCGAGTTGCAGCCAGGCGCGGGCCAGGGTCTGCGCTACCTTGTTGTCGAGCGTGCCGCCGAACAGTGGATGAGGGTGCGCTACCAGCGCCAGCCCGCGGGGTGGCCCCTCGGGCGCATCGACCGCCACTTCGATCGCCCCCGCCGGGCCCTTCACCAGCAGCTTGCGGGTCTGCGCGTTCATTTGCATCGGCCCGAATTACTGATCCGCGTCAGGGAGATCCGGCAGACGCAGACGCTCCACCACCTCGCCACGCAGCAGATGGCTGTGCACGATGTCATCGATATCGCTCTGATCGACATAGGTGTACCAGACGCCCTCGGGATAGACCACGCAGACCGGCCCCTCCTCGCAGCGATCGAGGCACCCCGCCCGGTTGACGCGCACCTTGCCCGCACCCGCCAGCCCCAGCGTCTTGACGGCTGATTTGCAGTGCTCGAATGCAGCCTCCGCCCCGCTGGCGGCGCAGCACGGCCGTGCGGCGCTGGCGTCGCGCTGGTTCAGACAGAAAAAAATGTGGTGTTTGTAGTAGTTCATGATTAACCCAGATTGTCGTGGCGAACGGGCCGCAATGCTCGCGCCATCAAATAGATCAGGGCGGCGAACGGCCATAACCAACTCAGCCACTGCGGCAAACCATACAGCCGGATGAACAGACCCTGACTCCAGGCCTGCAGATTCAGCGCGTAATACGGCCCCGGCCCCGACCCATTGATCCACCCCAGCGCCAGCGCCAAACTGAGCGCTCCGAGCGCGGCGCCCCATCGCGGCGGCAGATACGACAGCGGCAAGCCGATCATCAACCCCAGCGCCACACTGCGCAGGGTGGGCACGGTCGCCCAGGCCAAGGCGTGTTCTGGGCCGAAACTCAAGGCGGCCGACAGGCTGACGGCCAGCAGGCCGGCGAAGGTCAGTGCCAGCGCCAGCCGCAGCCGGGGCGCGCCTGGCCGCAGCAGCGCCGCAAGCAGCAAAAGCGAACCGGCGAGCATGGCCGCGGTGATGCTGCTCTGGCGCAGCCCGCTCATCGGCGCGAAATCCGGCAATCGCAGGCCGCTGTTGACAAACCAAGCCGACAGAATCCGCCAAGTATCGGTATCGAGCGCAGGCTGCAACAGGGTCGGCCCGATCTGCCCGGTGCCGAACAGCACGGCGGCGGGCCAAAGCAGCGCCAGCGGCCACAGCGCCAACAGCAGCAAGCCATAGCCCACATGAGGCGCAAACCAGCGTTCCCGCCACAGCCGCAGCAGCGCCGCGAGCCGCAGCCGTGGCAGCAGCCAAACGCAGATCGCGGCGCCCAGCAGACCGCCGAGCGAATTGGTCAGCCAGTCGAGGTTGGACGACACGCGCATGGGCAGAAAAGCCTGCAAGGCTTCCATGCCGAAAGACACGCTGCTGGCCAACGCGCTGGCCGCCAGCCACGATGCCCAGCGCGGCCAGTGTGCCGGCAGATTGCGGGCGATGAGATAGCCCAGCGGCAGATAGCCGCCGACATTGATCAGCAAGTCGCTGAAGGTGATGTAGCGCGGCAGCGGCGCGAGCACGAAATCAAACGGCATCAGCCCCTGCCAGCGCCATCCCGAAAAGGGATAGAGGCTGGCATAGACGATCAGCAGCACATAGCCCGCCAGCGCATAACGCATGAAGCGGGAAACCGGGCGCGCACTGTGCGCAGGGCGATGCGGCGAAGGCATGAGACAACATGAACGCCAGCAAGCGGCGCGCCCGTAAAACCGTCAGAACGGCTTGATGACCACCAGCGGAATGATGATGAACAGAATGATGGTGGGAATTTCGTTGAACCAGCGATACCACTTGTGGCTGCGGGTATTGGTTCCCTGCTCGAACTGGCGCAAGATGCGCTTGCACCAGAACATATAGATCACCAGCAGCACGACCAGGGTGACCTTGGTGTGAATCCAGCCGTTGCCCGGGCCGCGCAGGCCGATGCCGTAATACAGCCACAGCACCAGGCCGAGAATGATGGCCGGCCACATCAGGATGTGGGTGAAGCGGTAGAGTTTGCGGCCCATCATCAGCAGACGCTCGCGCTCGGCTGTGCTGTCAGCGGGCACCATGGCCAGGTTGACGAAAATGCGCGGCAGGTAGAACAGCCCGGCGTACCACGCGATCACAAAAATGATGTGCCAGGTCAGCACCCACTGAAAAGCCATCTTGAACTCCCTTTCGCAGACAAGGTCGCAGTGTAAAAGAGCCTTGGCGCAAGCTTGTTGCCAGGGGACAAACGAATATTGCGGGCAAAAAAATCCCCGGCAGTGCTGGCCAGGGATTCAAGCCTTGAAACAAGGCCCCGCTCAGGGAGGAGAAGCGGGGGATGGCACATCTTGCAACGCACCATCCAGTTGAAAAAGATAGCATTCATCGCATCAAGTTCCACTCCATGACAAACCAAAGATGAAAAACTTTGTGAACCTGCCCGGATTTCCCGGCACCCGCATGCGGCGTTTGCGCCGTGACGACTTCAGCCGCCGCCTGGTGCGCGAGCACCGACTGGCAGCGGACGATCTGATCTACCCGGTGTTCATCCTCGATGGCGAGAACCAGCGCCAGAGCGTGGCGTCGATGCCCGGCGTGGAGCGTTTGAGTGTCGATCTGCTGCTGCCGGTGGCCGAGGAATGCGTGAAGCTGGGCATTCCGGTGCTGGCGCTGTTTCCCGTGATTGATCCCAAGCTCAAGACGCCCGACGGCATCGAGGCCGCCAACCCCGACGGACTGGTGCCCCGAGCGGTGCGCGCGCTCAAAGCGGCGTTTCCACAGCTCGGTGTGCTCACCGATGTGGCGCTCGACCCCTACACCTCACACGGCCAGGACGGTCTGCTCGACGACACCGGCTACATCATGAACGAGCCCACCGTGGCCATGCTGGTGAAGCAGGCGCTGGCGCAGGCCGCCGCCGGAGTGGACATCGTCGCCCCGAGCGACATGATGGACGGCCGCATCGGCGCGATCCGCCAGGCGCTGGAGGCCGACAGCCATATTCACACCCGCATCATGGCCTACAGCGCCAAGTACGCCAGCGCGTTCTACGGCCCGTTCCGCGACGCCGTGGGCTCGGCGTCCAACCTCGGCAAGGCCGACAAAAAGGTCTATCAGATGGACCCGGGCAACTCCGACGAAGCGCTGCGCGAAGTGGCGCTGGACATCGCCGAAGGCGCCGACATGGTGATGGTCAAGCCGGGCATGCCGTATCTCGACATCGTGCGCCGGGTGAAGGACGAGTTCCACATGCCGACCTTCGCTTATCAAGTGAGCGGCGAATACGCCATGCTCAAGGCAGCGGCGCAAAACGGCTGGCTCGACCATGACGCGGTGATGATGGAAAGCCTGCTGGCATTCAAACGCGCGGGGGCCGACGGCATCCTCACCTATTTCGCCGTCGAGGCGGCGCGCAAGTTGCGGCAAGGCTGAGCGCCCGGAGCCGCGCCATGAAAGTTCGTGTCTGGGATCTGCCGCTGCGCCTGTTTCACTGGGCACTGGCCGCCTGCGTGACCGTTTCCATCGTCACCGGGCTGATCGGCGGCAACGCCATGCAGTACCACTACTGGAGCGGCTACACCCTGATTGCGCTGCTGGTGTTCCGGCTGGTGTGGGGCGTGGTGGGCAGCCGTCACGCGCGGTTCTGGAACTTCGTGCACGGGCCGCGCGCCATTTGGCGCTATGTGCGCGGCGACGATCCGCGACCCGAACATCTGCGCGTCGGCCACAACCCGCTGGGCAGTCTGTCGGTACTGGCGCTGCTTACCGTGGTCGCGCTGCAGGTCATCAGCGGGTTGTTTGCGAACGACGAAATTTTCAACCAAGGCCCGCTGGCCAATTATGTGAGCGACCGCACCAGCGCGATTTTCACCTTCTATCACACCACCATCGGCCAGCCACTGATCTACGCCCTCGTCGGCCTGCACCTCGCGGCCATTGCCTATTACGCCATTTTCAAACGCGAAAACCTGGTGCGCCCCATGCTGACGGGCGATATCGACACCGTGGCCGGCGTGACGCCCGCGCGCGACACCTGGGGGCTGCGACTGCTTGCGCTGCTCATCGTGGCGGCGGGTGGCGTGCTGGCCTGGTGGGTTTCCACCCTGGGCAGCGTGGGCGGCTATTGAAGTCATCGATTCAGCGGCCAGCGCCCGATGACGTCGTAACGCCCGGTGCCCAGCACGGAGTGCACCAGCGCGAAGCCGCGCACCGTCCAGTGCAGCGGCGGGAAAGTGATCGGCGGCTGCGTCGCCTGCGCGCGCCGCGCCAGCGTGACATGCGGCGCGAAGGCGCGGGCATCGAACGGCAGACCGCGCTGGCCGACCTGCTCCGCCAGCGCGGCGCGCAACGACAGCAATTCCGCCGGGGGCTGCGACGGCGTGAGGTGCGCGATGCCGCCGTGGCGCCACACCGCTGCCCGGTCGAGCGTGAGCGCAAAGTCCACCCAGTTGCGCGCCACCCGTTCGCCCACCTCCAGCAGCGTCGTCACCCGGTCTGCGGGCACCCCCTCCATGAACAACACGGTGAGATGCAGTTTGGTCGCAGCCGCCGGTCGCGCGGGCGGCGCCCACTGCCAAAACGTCTGATGCTCGGCGATATGTCGGCGCAACGCCTGCCCCGGCCAGAGCGCGAAAAACAGCTGCAGCGCAACGGTTGGCTCAGGCGGGAGTTCGAGCGGCGTGTCAAACATGGGGCTTGACCTGTCTGAATGGGGGAATAGCGGCTTGCGCTAAGGTTCATCTCGTCATGCTACTCAACCTCCTGCCATGCCAAGCCGCCACGCCCCTACCCCGCCGTCTTTGTCTCCAGATGCCAACCGCAGGCGTCTGAACCTCGCCCTCGGCCTGTCCGCGGGCGGGCCGCTCTGGCTCGGGAGTCTGGCGGCGCAGGCCGCCGCCTTGCCGCCGCTGCCGCGCTACACCCAGCCGGTCGAGGCCCATTCACCACTAGTCGGCCGCATTCTGCAAAGCGGCCAGCAATTCATCGCCCCGCAACAACTGGTCAGTGACTGCGGACGGGCCGCTCTCTGCATGCTGGGCGAGCAGCACGATCACCCCGATCATCACGCGGTGCAGGCCTGGATCATTACCGCCCTGGCCCAGCGCGGCGATTTGGCCGCCGTCGCCCTGGAAATGGCGGACGCCGGACAGCGTTTCGACGGCCCGCGCGACGCGCCTGAAGCCGTGGTGCGCGGGCGGCTGCACTGGAACGAAGACGGTTGGCCGTGGAAGCTGTACGCCGCGCCGGTGATGGCCGCGGTGCGCGCCGGGGTGCCGGTGGTCGGCGTCAACCTACCGCAAGCTGCGATGCGCCCCGCCATGCAGCAGGCCCGTTGGGACGCCAGCGTGCCGCCTGCGGTGCGCCAACGCATTCTCGACGACGTGGCCGAAAGCCACTGCGGCCTACTGCCCGCCTCGCAACTTCCGGCGATGGCACGCATCCAGTTCGCCCGCGACGACTGCATGGCCGCGCACAGCCTGGCGCTGGCGCGGCCGGGCAAGACCGTGGTGCTGCTCACCGGCAGCTTCCACGCCAACCGCACTCTCGGCATCGCGCTGCATCTGGCAGCGCATGCGGCGCAGACCCCGCCGGGGGTGGCGCAGCCGCTTGCAGTGTTCAGCCTGCTGCTGCAAGGCCTGGCGCCCGATGTGCAGGCCGAGCTCCCAGCGGGCTATGACGCGGTGTGGTTCACCCCCGGCACCCCGCCGATCGACCACTGCGCCGAACTGCGGCGAATGATGCAGGGCGAGAAACCATCGGGCCAGCCAAAACCCTAAAACGTCTTGCGGCGCGGCGTTCGCGCCGGATCAAGCCCGCCGCTGCACCGCCTGCATGATGCCTTGCAACAAGGCCACCGGGCTGGGCGGACAGCCGGGCACGGTGACGTCCACCGGCAGCACCTCGGCCACCCGGCCACAGACCGCATAGCCCTCGCAGTGAATACCGCAACCCGCGGCGCAATCGCCTGCGGCGACCACCAGCCGGGGTTCGGGCATGGCGTCATAGGTGCGGCGCAGCGCCAGCTCCATATGGCGCGACACCGGGCCGGTGACGAGCAGCAGGTCGGCGTGGCGCGGGCTGGCGACGAAATGCACCCCCAGACCTTCGAGGTTGTAGTAGGGATTGGACAGGGCGTTGATCTCCAGTTCGCAGCCGTTGCACGAACCGGCATCGACCACGCGGATGGCCAGCGCCCGCCCGATCAGATGCAACAGATCAGCCGAAATGCGCTGCTCCTCGGCGTCGGTCGGCGCTGGCAAGGACGAGATTTGCGGAGCCTCACTGATGCGGCCCACGCGGGCGATTTGTCGCAGGGTCTTCCACATGGCGGCCTCAGAGATCGTGCCCGGAATAGGACAGATTGAAGGATTTGTTGATCAGCGGAAAGTCGGGGACGATGTCGCCGATCACCGCCCATCCGATGGCCGGCCAGTTCTGCCACGACGGATCGTGCGGGTGGCAGCGGGCGATGCGCCCCTGCGAGTCGGCCTCCAGCGCGATGCACTGCGGCCCGCGCCAGCCCTCCACCAGCCCCAGCGCCAGACCGGGGGCCAGGGTTTGCGGCCAATCTGCCCGCACGCTGCCGCCGGGCAGGCTGGCCAGCAGGTCGCCGCACAGCCGCAGGCTGGTGATCACTTCGGCAAATCGCACCGCCACGCGCGCGCCGACGTCGCCCTCCTGCGCCTGCGCCGCCTCCACGCCCAGCGCGGCGTAGGGCGCAAAGCGCGCAGCGGTGCGCAAATCCAGCGCCTGCCCGCTGGCGCGCCCGGCCAAGCCGATCATGCCCAGCCGCGCCGCCAGCTCGGGCAAGACCCGGCCCGTGGTCTTGAAGCGGTCTTGCAGACCTTCGTGCTGATCCAGAATGTCCTTGAGCCGCCGCACCTCTCCGCCCAGCAAAACCCCCTGGCTGTGCAGCATGGCCACGGCGTCGGCGTCCAGATCGAGCCCCACGCCGCCGGGCTGCACCGCGTCCATGGGATAACGCGCGCCGAATACCCGCACGTTGAGGCGCAACACGTCTTCCTTCAGACGGCCGAACTGCGCCAGCGCAAAGCCGAAGCCACCATCGTTGGCAATGGCGCCGATGTCGCCCAGATGATTGGCCAGGCGCTCGCGTTCGAGCAGCAACGCGCGCAGATGTAGCGCCCGCGGCGGCGGCTGCACCCCGGCCAGCGTCTCGCAGGCCATGCAATACGCCCAGGCATTGGCCACGGCGCTGTCGCCGCTCAGCCGCGCAGCCAGTCGCACGCCATCGTGCAGCGTCATGCCTTCGAAGCGCTTTTCCACTCCCTTGTGGGTGAAACCAAAGCGTTCTTCCAGCCGCAGAATTTTTTCGCCGACGATGGAAAAGCGCCACTGCCCCGGCTCGATCACCCCAGCGTGCACCGGCCCGACCGCTACTTCGTGCACGCCGTCGCCATCGACCGGGACGAAGGCATAGTGTTCGGCCTGCGGCTGGCCGCAGGGCGTCGGCGGCAGGGCGGCATCGTGCCGCAGCGGATAGACGTCGGCGCTCCAGGCGGTGTGACGCAGCCAGGGACGCGGGTCCATGCCCTGCGCCTGCACCCCCAGCAGGTCGCGCAGGGCGCGCTGCAGTCGGTCGGCCACGGGAAATTCGGCGTGCAGCCCGGGGTAATGCGTCACCCCCGAAGCCAGATCGAGCTGCAGCAGCGACAAGCCCTGCTCCTCCAGCCAGCAGGCATACAGCGACATGCCGCCGGAAGACGTGTCGCGCGTGTCTTTGCCCCACAGGGTGAGCAGCCGAGCGCCGCGCGCGGTGGCAGCCTGAATCTGGGCGGACCAGCCCAGCGCGTCCACGCGGTGGTGTTCGACGGGAAGAATGGCGCAGCGGGCTTGCATGGCTCAACCCCCGATCATCGCCGCTGCGGTGTGCCACCAGGACACCAGAAACTGCGGCATCCACAGCCCGAGCAGCAACACCAGCGCCAGATGCACAAACACCGGCACCATATTGGGCGCATGCGAGAGTTCACGCAGGTTGCTGCGGCCAAACACCATGCCCTGCCCACGCAGGAACAAGGCGCCGAAGGCCACACCCAGCCCGAGCAGCAAAATGGGCGTGGCCCAGGGCTGCTGCTGCATCGCCGTGGTGAGAATGAGAAATTCACTGGCGAACACGGAAAACGGCGGCATGCCCGCGATCGCCAGCACGCCGATCATCAAACCCCAGCCCAGCGCGGGTGATTGCTCGCGCAGCCCTTGAATGTCGTCGATGCGCTGGCTGTGCGCTTTTTGCGACGCGTGGCCGGTGGTGTAGAAAATGGCGCTTTGGGTCAGCGCGTGGCCGGTCATGTGCAGCAGCGCGGCGAAGTTGGCCAGCGGCCCGCCCATGCCGAAAGCAAAAGTGATGATGCCCATGTGTTCGATGGAGGAGTAGGCGAACATGCGCTTGACGTCTTTTTGCCGCCACAGCAAAAACGCGCCGACCAGCACCGAGAACAGGCCGAAAGCCATGAGCATCTGCCCCGGCCATGCGGCGTGCAAGCTGCCCTCGACCAGCACCTTGCTGCGCATGACCGCATACAGCGCCACATTGAGCAACAGGCCCGACAGCACCGCCGACACCGGCGTGGGCCCCTCGGCGTGCGCATCGGGCAGCCAGCTATGCAAAGGAGCTAAGCCGACCTTGGTGCCGTAGCCCACCAGCAAAAAGACGAAGGCGATGCCGATGATGCCCGGCTCCAGTCGGCCTTTGACCGCATCGAGCTGCGTCCACAGCAACGCATTCATGCCCGCGTGGCCCAGCACCCGCTCCGCCGCGAAATACAGCAGCACGGTGCCGAACAGCGCCAGCGCGATGCCTACGCCACACAGGATGAAGTATTTCCACGCCGCCTCCAGGCTGGCCTTGGTGCGGTAGAGCGAAACCAGCAGCACGGTGGTCAGCGTGGCCGCCTCCATCGCCACCCAGAGCAGGCCGAGATTGTTGGTGGTCAGCGCCAGCAGCATGGTGAACATGAAGGCCTGGTACATGCTGTGATAGAGCCGCAGACGCGCCGCGGTCAGCCGCCCGCGGTCTTGCTCGATGCGCATATAGGGCCGGGAAAACGCCGCCGTGGTCATGCCGACAAAGGCAGTGAGCGTCACCAGAAACACATTGAACGGATCGATGAAAAACTGCTCGGCAAACACCAGCATCGGCCCCTGAAAAATGACCCGCGCCGTCAACACGCAGGCAGCGACGAAGGTGGCGATGCTGAATGCCAAATTGACCCAGGGAGCGAAGCCGCGCTGGCCGACGAGAGCCAGCACCGCAGCGCCCAGCAGGGGGATCGCGAGGACGATGAGCAGTTCCATTCAGTCCTCTTTGAGTGATTCCATGTTTTGCAGATCCAGGCTGTCGAACTGTTCCCGAATCTGGAAGAAGAAAATTCCCAGGATGAACACGCCGACCAGCACGTCCAGCCCGATGCCCAGTTCCACCACCATGGGCATGCCCTGCGTGGCGCTGGTGGCCGCGAACAGCAGGCCGTTTTCCATGGCCAGAAAACCCACCACTTGCGCCACGGCCTTGCGCCGCACGATCATCATCAGGAAAGCCAGCAGCACCAGCGCCAGCGCGATGCCCAGGGTGCCGCGCATGGCCTCGCCAGCGAAGCGGGAAATGGGCTGTGCCAGAACAAAAGAGAAAATCACCAGCACGATGCCGATGAGCTGCAGGGTGGGAATGTTCACCAGGGTTTCGGTATCCCATTCGGCGTGCAGGCGGCGGATCAGCTTGTGCAGCACCAACGGCAGCACGATGACTTTGAGCAGCAGGGTGAGCGCGGCAGACTGATAGAGCTCGGCATCGCCCGTCGAGTAGGCCACGACGACGGTGCTGGCCACGAGCAAGGCGCCCTGCGCCGCAAACAGATTGACCAGATTGACCACTCGGCGCTGCGCCAGCATGGCGAAAGACAGCAGCAACAGCAAGGCGGCGATCAGGTGGATGAGCTGGGTGCTCAGCGGCAGAGCGGGCAGACCGGAAACGGACAACGCAGCGGCTGAAGACGCAGACGAAACCGCAGACGAAACCGCAGACGAAACCGCAGACGAAACCGCAGACGAAGCCGCTGACGACGCGGCCGAGAAGGCCGCGGCTGCGGAGGCGGAAACGAGCGGTGCGAGAACGGTCATGGCATTAGGCTCAATGCGAAAGCATCAGCCGCACCAGCAGGCCGAGCACGGCGAGCAAAAATGCGGTGCCGAGAAATTCGGGGTCGCGGAAGATGCGCAGCTTGGCGCTGAGGGTTTCGATCAGCGCGATGCCGAAACCGGCGGCCGCCAGCTTGAGCAGCAGCGGCGGCAGCGCGGCCAGCAGCCACATCACGCCGTCGGCGTGGTTCGCCATGCCCCAGGGCAGAAACAGCGCGAAGCCAATGCAGACATAGTTGAACAGCTTGAGACTGCTGGCCCACTCCACCAGCGCCAGATGACGCGCGGAATATTCGAGCACCATGGCCTCGTGGATCATGGTGAGTTCCAGATGGGTGGTGGGGTTGTCCACCGGAATGCGCGCGTTCTCGGCTAGCAGCACCATGATGAAGGCCACGGCGGCGAACGCCAGACTGGCGTGCAGCGCCAAGTGCTGCGATTGCAGGTATTCGGCAATCGTCGGCAACAGGGTGCTGCCCGAGATCAGCGACGAGGTGAACACCACCATCAGCAGCGCGGGCTCGGCGAGAAAACCCACCATCATGTCGCGCCGCGCGCCCATGCTGCCGAAGGCGGTGCCGATGTCCATGCCGGCCAGGGCGGTGAACACCCGCGCCAGCGCAAACAGTCCCACCAGCGCAATGACGTCGGCCGCCTGCGCAAACGGCAGATCGGTGGACAGCGAGGGGATGATGGCCGCAGCCACCACCATGATGCCCATCAGCAGATACGGCACGACGCGAAACAGCGCCGTGGCCTCGTGCGCCAGCACCGCGTCCTTGCGCAGCAGCTTGGCGATGCGCGCATAGGGCTGCCAGATGGGCGGCGCGCTGCGGTTGGACAGCCAGGCGCGGCACTGCGTCACCCAGCCGGACAGCAGTGGCGCCAGCAACACCGAGACGGCCACGGCCAGCAATTGGGTCAACAACGGGGTCAACACGGCGAAAGCGCTCATCGCAGCACCACCATCAACAGCACCAGCAGGGTGAGGAAGCTGTAGAGCAGATAGACCGAAATCCGTCCCTGCTGAATCTTCCCGACCTGCCGCGCCAACCACAGCACCGCCTGCGCCGCCGGGGTGTAAAACTGCGGCCAGAAGCGGTCTTCCACCGACACGCGGTAGCGCGGCTCGGCGTCGTCCGGGCGCGGCAGTTCCACCCGCATCAGGAAGAACGGGCTGAACACCCGGCGGATCGGCTGGCCGAAACCCTCGGCGCTGTCTTGCATGCGCCCGGTCAAGCCCGGCGCGCCGCAATCCCACGGCGCGGCGCGGCGCACACGCCCCGCATAGACGCGGTGGGTCAACAAGCCCGTCAAGCCGACGACCAGCAGGCCGACGAGCAGAATCGCCACAGGGCTGTACGACGCCCGATCCGGCGACAGCGGCACCAGCCAGAACCAATTGCCCATAGACGCATCACCCGCTTGCGCCAGCGGCTTGCCCAGCAACATCAGGTTGACCCGGTCGATGGCCTGCAGCACCCAGGTCGGAATCAGGCCCAGCAGCACACAGCCCGCGGCCAACCACAGCAGTCCGATGCGCTCCAGCCAGCCGACATCGTGCGCTTGCTCGAGTTGCGGCTCGCGTGCGCGGCCGAGAAAAATCACCCCATAGAACTTCACCATGACATACGCCGCCAGCGCCGCCGTCAGCACCAGCATGGCCGCACCCAGCGGAATGAGCAAATTGAAAAACGGCTCGGGAATCTGCGGCGTGAACAGAAACGACTGCAACAACAGCCACTCAGCGACAAAACCGTTGAGCGGCGGCAGCCCGGCAATCGCCAGCGTGCCGATCAAAGCCGTCCAGCCCACCCAGGGCATGGTGCGCAACAAGCTGCCGAGTTTTCCCAGACTGCGCTGGTGGGTGGCGTGGAGCACTGAGCCGGTGGTCAGGAACAGCAGGCTCTTGAAAAAGGCATGGTTGAGCAGGTGGTACAGCATGGCGGCGAGCGCCAGCGCCGCAAACACCGCCAGCCCGACCCCGTGAAACACTAGCGCCAGGCCAAGAGCGGCGAAGGCAATGCCGATATTCTCGATGGACGAATAGGCCAAAAGCCGCTTCATATCGGTCTGCACCGCGGCGAACAGCACACCGAACAAGGCGCCGAACAGCCCTAGCGCCAGCAGCGGCACGCCCCACCACCACAGCGGCGCATGCAGCAGATCGAAGCTCACCCGCAGCAGGCCATAAAGCGCGGTCTTGAGCATCACCCCGCTCATCAAGGCCGAAACCGGCGAAGGCGCAGCCGGGTGCGCCTCGGGCAGCCAGATGTGCAAGGGAACCAGGCCAGCCTTGGCACCAAAGCCGATGACCGCCAGACCGAAGGCCACGCTGGCCCAGGCCGGGCTCAAGTGCGCGTGGCGCATCGCCTCGAACGTCAGGCTGGCAATGCCGCCCTGCATCATCACCCCGAAACACAACAGCAGTGCGATGGCCCCCAGATGCGCCAGCAGCAGATACACATAACCGGCGCTGCGGATTTCCGCCATGCGGTGCTGGGAAATCACCAGGAAGTACGACGCCATGGCCATGACTTCCCACGACAGCATGAAGCTGTAGGCATCGGCCGCGAGCATCACCATGCACATCGCCGCCAGAAACACGTGGTACTGCATACCCAGCAGCCCCGGCGCCGTGCCCTCGCCCTCGCGGAAATAGCCCGAGGCGAAGGTGGAAATGCCGACGGTCGATGCGCCCAGCAGGAACAGGAAGAACCCCGACAGCGCGTCCAGCCGTAAATGCAGCGGCAGACCCGGCAGGCCGATGGGCAACACCAGCGATTGCGGCGCAGCGAACAGCGCCAGCAGCCCGACTGCGGCCATCACCAGACTGCCCAGCGCGCCCAGCGGAAAGATCACCCGCGCCACCCAGCGCGTGGAACGCGGCGAAATGAAACCAGCCAACCCCATGCACACCCAAGCCGCCACCACACCCAGGGCGATAGGAAGAAGATCGGGCGCGTTCATACGGGAGTTGCGTGAAAATGAGATTCACATAAGATGTGCGCTAAATGCTAATCTCATTTCCATAAAAATGGAACAACGCACCAGCCGCCTCACTGTCTTGATCGACCCGCAGAAGAAGGAGTTGTTCGAGCGCCTGTGCGCGCGCGAGGACCAGACGCCGTCGCAAGTGGTCCGACGCCTGATCCGCGACTACATCGAGTTCAAGCTCGGGCGGCCCTGGCAGCCGGGCGAATCCATCGACGAGGCGCTCAAGCGCTGAGCCTCTGCCGATGCAAAAACGCCGCTGCAAAACCGCAATAGGCTGCGCTGCTCCGCCGCAACAATCTCCCGCATGAAATCTCAGCAAAATCGAGGTGAGTCGTTCTTTTGGTGGGAAGGCGACACGCTGGTGGTCAACATTCTGGGAAAGCCCAGCGCAGGGGTCGATGCCATCGGCAAGCCCAAGGGGCCGCAACTCAAGGTGAGCGTGACGGCAGCGCCACGCGCTGGCCGCGCGACCGATCACATGGTGCGCTTTCTTGCCAAGGAATTCGGCGTGCCGACCTCGGCCATCGAAGTGGTGTTCGGGCGCATGAATGTCAACAAGCAGTTGCGCATCCAGGCCCCGCAAAAACTTCCCGCTGTATTCCAGCAAGCCAGCCTGCTCGATTGACGCGCCCGGTTTGATGCGTCTGGTCACGCACCGGGATTCAGCCCGCGATGCGATTGACCAGGAGGATCAACCGCCAGCACTCTCGCCTTGCTGCTTGAACAGCCTTGACGCCGCGGCGATTTGCGTCAACGCGGGCAGCAAAGCGGTGGCAGCAGCGGCGTCCAGGTGCTGAGGAAGGCGCATAGCACTCTGCCGTATCTGCTCAAAACCCAGGCCCTTGCGTGCAAAGACGATGCTGTTGCATCCGTCTTTGTCACCCGCCACCAGCACGGAATCGCCAAAGCTGCGCCGGATGCGGTCCAGGTGAATGGCGTAGTGCTCGTGGCTGTATTGCAAATTGACCACCATGATGCCGCCCGGGCGCAGTAGCGCGCATCCATCATCGTAAAAACGCTGGGAACACAGGCTCTGCGGCAGGCCCTCGCTGTCGTAGCCGTCGACCATCAGGATGTCGCAGGCTGACGCGCTGGTGCGCACATATTGCGCGCCATCGGCCCGCACGACGCTGAACCGATCGTCGTCGGAGGGGATATGAAACTCATCGCGCAGGGCAATGACATGCGGGTTGATCTCGACCACCAGGATGCGGGTCTGCGGCAGGTGGCGATAGCAGAATTTGGCCAGCGATCCCCCGCCCAGGCCAATCATGGTGATGTTTTGCGGTTCTGCCATGAACAGCAAAAATCCCATCATCATGCGCGTGTACTCCAAATGCAACGCATCGGGGTCTCGAAGTCGCATGCTGCTTTGCACTTCGCAAATGGTGAAGTGCAAAGCCTTGGAATGCAGTGTGTCGTAGACAAAGGGCCTGACGTGGTGTGTTGACTCTTGGGATTCGGGCATGGATAGCGGCAAGGGATGAGCCACAGACAGATGTCAGTCAGCGTTTCGTTCATGATCCTGCCCGTGACGCAGGCGGGAAACGGCAGAGACCGAACCGTTTGTATGGGCATGAAAATCACATGGTATGTGCGTTCAATACGCATGTCATGCAAGTTTCAGGGAGGATATCTCCTTGCGCCAAGCGGCCTGGGAAAATTCCCCAGGGTGAGCCCCGATCGGTTTGCGGGCATGAGCCAACGGCCTGATCGACCAGCGACAATGCGCCAACAGGCTGCCGGACGACCGCCGGTTTGAGGATCGCGAGCTGAGATGGGGCTATGAAGGGGCTGTGCGGCATTCTGCGCAACAGCTTTTTCCCCATCGCTTCGCCTGCGGGGCCGCAACTCCGCCTCCACCGGACATTCCCACAGCCCTTTTTCCGCTTCACGCCCCAAGCCCGGCAGACTTTTCATGGATTTCCTCGTTCTCCTTCTCGGCGGCGCCGTGCTCGGCCTCGCCGGCGTGTTCGTGCGTCTGGCCGACACCACCGCCAGCCTCGGTCCGTTTGCCAGCGCCTTCTGGCGCATGGCCGTGGCCGCGCCGTTTTTGCTGGTCTGGGCCGCGGTGCAATGGCAACTGCAGCGCAAGGCCCGCCCGGTTTCGGCCAGCCCCGCGCCTGGGCAAAATCCGCAATGGTTCAGCAAGAGGGCGGCCCCGCCCGCCCCGCTGGCGCACTGGCCGACCTGGGGACTGGCGCTGTTTGCCGCGGCCATGTTCGCGCTCGATTTGGTGTTCTTCCACCTCGCGGTGACCTGGACTGCCGTGGGCAACGCCACGCTGGAATCGAACTTCGCTCCCGTGCTCATCACCCTGGCTTTCTGGATCATCACCCGCAATGCGCCGCAGTCGGTGTTTCTCGCCGGGTTGGCCGCAGCACTGGGCGGCGCGGCCCTGATGATCGGCCCCAACTTCGGCC
The DNA here is from genome assembly GCF_002482605.1 of Thiomonas sp. UBA7699. Taxonomy (NCBI): domain Bacteria; kingdom Pseudomonadati; phylum Pseudomonadota; class Betaproteobacteria; order Burkholderiales; genus Thiomonas; species Thiomonas sp. UBA7699. The sequence goes on from NZ_DLGH01000020.1 coordinate 120,762, forward strand.
ACAGCCGCGCGCTGCTGGGCGATGCCAGCGGACTGGTGTCCGCCGTGTTCTACGCGGCGTATCAGGTGGGCATTCAGCAGGCGCGGCAGCGTCTGTCCACCGCGCCGCTGATGGCCGTCGTCACCCTGCTCGCCGCCGTGGTGCTCTGGCCTTTCGCCCTCGCCGAGGGGCGGATGTGGCCGACTGCGGCCATCGGCTGGGTGTGGGTACTCGGGCTGGCGCTGCTGGTGCAGATCGGCGGCCAGGTGGTCATCGCCTACGCGGTACGCCGGCTCAACCCGGCGCTCTCATCCGTGGGCCTGCTGGTGCAACCGGCCATGGCGGTGGTGTATGCGTGGATTCTGCTGGGCGAGGCGCTGACCGCCCCGCAACTACTCGGCGCCGGGCTGGTGCTGGCTGGCATCTACCTAGCGCGCAAAGGGATGTAAGCGAGGATGTGAGCGCCCGTCATACCCTCGCAAACCCTTATTTCCCGCCTGGCGGCTTGGGCGCTTTGGCGATTTCAGCAGGCGTGCAGTTACCCAACGACACGAGGCAATACCGCACGTCCTTGGGCGCGCCGCCCTTGGGCCAGTCGTAGATGGCTGCCGGGAAATCAGGCCGGGGCTGGTGCGAGAAGTAATCCGCAACGTCCACCGCATCCTGATCGCTCATGCGACCGACACCCGTTGGCGGATGCAGACTGTCGGCCACCGGCATGGCGCCTTTGACGAAACCGGCTGCGGTGTAGGTACGCGCCATGCCCGCGCCGATGTTGAACGAATCCGGCCCCCACAGAGGCGGGAAGACATACTCGCCTTTGGCGTTCTTGCTCCCTTCGCCGTCGATGCCATGACAGGCGGCGCAGCGCTCGGCGTAGATCGCCTTGCCGCGCACGGGGTCAGGCTTGATCGAAGTGCTGATTTTGTACAGGGCGGCGCCCTTGACCTTGGCGTCGGCAGGAACGTCTTTGGCCATCCAGGCCATGAAGGCGAGCATGGCCTTCATTTCTGGGGAATTTTTGGGGATGGGCTTGCCGTTCATCGACCGCAACATGCAACCGTTGATGCGGTCCGCCATGCTCACCACCCGGGCAGCCCGAGGGTTGTACATGGGGTAGAGCGCGTTCTGACCCACAAAGGCCGAGGAGTGAGGCACGAAGCCGCCGCCCAGGTGGCAGCTCGTGCAATTCATCGCCGCGCCGACATTGTTGGGCAGCAGCTTCTTGGTCTGCGTCATCAGGCGATAGCCGTAGAGGATTTCCGCGCCGTTGGGCTCATGCGCCAGCGAAGCGAGATCAGGCGCTTTGAAGGGTACTTCGTGCGTCGGCTTGGGTTTGGCGACCAAAGCCGGTGCGGCTGCTGCGGGTGAGGAGGCGGTTTGGGCCATTGTTGGCTGGGCCGCAATGCCCGCCAGCATGCTCGCTGCCAGCAGGGTGCGCATCGAGAGGTTGGCGCGTGGATGAGTTTTGCTGTTTTGCATGATGGTCTCACTCAATGGGTTTTGGCGATGTCTGCGCGGACTTTCGCCACTTCGCTGGCGCTGACCGCCGCCCCGCTATTGCCCCAGCCGCTGCGCACGAAGGTGGCGATGTCGGCCACTTGCTGGTCGCTGAGCACGCCCGCGAAGGCTGGCATGGTGAACGGATGAACGCCTTTGACCTCAGCGGTCTTTCCCCCCGCCAGAATCACATGGATCAAGTTGAGTGCATCACGCGACTCCACCGTGGGGTTGCCCGCCATGGCCGGAAACACGCCTGCGGCCCCTTCTCCATCGTTCTGGTGGCAAACCGCGCAATACTGCGCATAGGCCAGAGAGCCCGCGGAATGCAGGTCGGGTTGCGGCACGGGTGCGACCGGCTGCGGCGCCTTGGGCTTGTTCGGGTCGGCAGGCAATGATTTGAGATAAATCGCCACTGCCTGCAGATCGGCATCGGTCCAGTACTGCGAGCTGTGGTGGATAACCTCGGTCATGCTGCCCACCGCCGCGCCGCTGCTGTTGCGCCCGGTCTTGAGCAGTTGCACGATGTCGGCCACGCTCCAGTTCCCCAGACCGCCCACGTCATTGCCGCGCAGATTCCTGGCGTACCAGCTTTCAATTGTGGCGCCCGAGAGAAATAGCGAGCCGTTTGCACCGCTGGCGCTCAAGGCCTTTTCCTGCATGCCGATGCCGCGCGGGGTGTGGCAGGCGCCGCAGTGACCCAGACCTTCCGTTAGATAAGCGCCGCGATTCCATTGCGCGCTTTGTTTCGGGTCGGGCCGATAGACGTGATCCTCAGAGACGTACATCCAGTTCCAGATCGCCAACGGCCAGCGTATGGTCAACGGCCAGATCATGGTGGGCGGCTTGTTGGGCTGCGCCACAGGCTTCACGCCCTGCATGAAATAGGCGTAAAGCGCCTTCATGTCTTCGGGCGTGACTTTGGCATATGACGGATAGGGCATGGCCGGATAAAGATATTTCCCGCCGGGCGCAACCCCATGACGCACTGCACGATCAAAATCCTCAAAAGAGTATTTGCCGATGCCATAAGTCGGATCGGGGGTGATATTGCTCGAATAAATCGTGCCTACCGGCAGCGGCATGGGAAAACCGCCCGCAAACGGCTTTCCGCCCTGTACCGCGTGACAGGCGATACAGTCTCCGACCTTGGCCACATAAGCGCCCCGTTCGATTTCCTGCGGTGAAAACTGAGGAGCAGCCTGCACCATACCGACTGCGCCGAATATCAATAGAAACCCAGATACATAATAAAATCTGGATTTTTTATTTGTGAATTTCATGTGACTACCTCCATATATCCCGCATTTTGTGCAATGCAGCAGTTATGGAGGTAGCTTAATGCGGCGTCCCTTTATCTTTTTGATTCAGCGCAAGAGATGTAAGGGTTGTAACTTTTAACGATGCTGCGGCGCAGCGGGCGGGGCGATGGCGCCCTCGCTGGGCCGCAGATCGGAGCCGAGCACTTCGCGTTCGTCGAACACAAAGCAGCCGCCCTGGTAGTGCGCGGCGCCAACCTGCTCGAAGTATTTGAGGATGCCGCCTTCGAGCTGATAGACGTGCTCGATGCCGCAGTCTTGCATCAGCAACGCGGCTTTTTCGCAACGGATGCCGCCAGTGCAGAAGGTCACCACGGTCTGCCCGGCGAAGTCGGCGGCGTGCTCTTCGACAGCGGGGGCGAATTCGCTGAATTTGCCGATGCGAAAGTCCACGCAGTCGGCAAAGCTGCCGAGATCGCGCTCGAAAGCATTGCGGGTGTCGAGCAGCACGACCGGGCGGCCTTCGTCGTCGCATCCGGCGTCGAGCCAGGCCCGCAGGCGCTCGGGCGTCACCGCGGGGGCGCGCCCGGCTTCGGGGCGGATCTGCGGGCGGTTCAGGGTGATGATCTCGCGCTTGATTTTCACCTTCATGCGCTTGAAGGGCTGAGTTGCAGAGAGCGATTCCTTCGGGCGGAGGTCGGCCAGCCGGGCGTCGGCGCGCAAGGTGGCCATGATGGCGTCGATGGCGCCGCGCGATCCGGCGAGAAACAGGTTGATGCCCTCGGGCGCGAGCAGGATGGTGCCCTTGATCTGCAGCGCCGCGCACTGCGCCGCCAGTCGCGTCTGCAGCGCGGGCAGGTCGTCGAGGCCGACGAACTTGTAGCAGGAGATGTTGACCACGGCGGGCGTGGCGCAAGGAGGTGATGTCATCATGGTGAGGAATTATCCGGCTGTGCCATCATCCGCCCTGCAACCCGACCCGCCGACCATGCCCCAATCCGCCCGCCCCAATCAATTCGCCCTGCTCGGCCAGCGCCGTTTCGCGCCGTTTTTCTGGACGCAGTTCGGCGGTGCGGGCAACGACAACCTGTTCAAGTTCGCCTTCACGGTGATGGTGGCTTACCGGGCCGAGGCCGCATCAGCCTTGTCCACCGGGCTGATGGTCAACCTCATCGCGGCGCTCTACATCCTGCCCTTCGTGCTGTTTTCCGCCACCAGCGGGCAACTGGCCGACAAGTATGACAAGGCGGTGCTGATGCGCCGCGTGAAGACGTTGGAAATCGCCATCATGGCGCTGGCGCTGTGGGGTTTCGTCACCGCCAACCTGCCCGCGTTGCTGGCCTGCGCCTTTGGCATGGGGCTGCATTCCACCCTGTTCGGCCCGGCCAAATACGCCTATCTGCCGCAGCATGTGAACAGCGCCGAACTCACCGGCGCCAATGGCATGACCGAGATGGGCACCTTCGTGGCCATTCTGCTGGGCAATCTGGCCGGCGGTCTGGTGATGACCTTTGAACGCGGCCCGCTGATCGCCGGGCTGGCCTGCGTGGCCGTGGCGCTGCTGGGCTGGACGGCTGCGCGCTTCATTCCGCCCACCGCCGCGGTGGACCCGCAGTTGCGCATCAACTGGAACCCGTTCACCGAAACCGCGCGCAATCTGCGGCTGGCCGCCGCCGACCGCACGGTGCTGCAGGCGCTGCTGGCGATTTCGTGGATGTGGTTTTACGGCGTGGCGTTTCTCACCCAGTTTCCGGTGTTCGCCAAGGATGTGCTCGGCGGTAACGAGGCGGTCGCCTCGCTGTTGCTGGCGGTGTTTTCCATCGGCATCGCGCTGGGCTCGGTGGCTTGCGAATGGCTGGCGCGCGGGCGGGTGGAGATCGGCCTGGTGCCGCTGGGCGCCATCGGCATGACGGCGTTCGGCATCGACCTGTATTTCGCCACGCTGCACCTGCCGCATGAAGCCGCGCTGCAAGGCGTGATGCCCTTCGTGCGCGATCCGGCGCACTGGCGGGTGATGCTCGACCTGTTTTTGCTCTCGGCCAGCGCCGGGATTTACAGCGTGCCGCTCTACGCCCTGATCCAGCACCACACCCCGGCCACGCACCGTTCGCGGGTGATCGCGGCCAACAACATTCTCAACGCGATTTACATGGTGGTGTGCTCGGGCTATTGCGCGGCGCTGCTGGTGGCCGGGGTGAGCGTGCCCGCGCTGCTGCTGAGCGTGGCGCTGCTCAATGCGGTGGCCGCGCTCTGGCTGATCTGGCGCCAGCCGCTGTACGGCCAGCGCTTTCTGGCCTGGGCGCGGCAAAGGGCGTGATCAAACAGGTTTGACCGACTGTGCGAACATGCCGGAGTTTTTTCCGCATCACGCATGTCTTCCACGCCTCCATCCCACGATCCGCCGCTGTCTGTCAACCAGTTCAAGCTGCTGGGCCAGCGCCGATTCGCGCCGTTTTTCTGGACGCAGTTCACCAATGCGGGCAATGACAACCTGCTGAAGTTCGCCTTCACCATGCTGGTGACCTACCGCGCCGAAGCGCAGACCGGGCTGCCTGCGGGGCTGATGGTCAACCTGATCGCCGCGCTGTATGTGCTGCCCTTCGTGCTGCTGTCGGCCACTGCCGGGCAACTCGCCGACAAGTGCGACATGGGCGTCATCATGCGGCGCATCAAGACCTTCGAGATCGTCATCATGCTCGCGGCGCTGTGGGGCTTCATTACGGTGAACGTGCCGCTGCTGTTGCTGTGCGTGCTGGGCATGGGGCTGCATTCCACCCTGTTCGGGCCGGTGAAGTTCGCCTATCTGCCGCGCCACCTGCACACGGCCGAGCTCACCGGCGGCAACGGCATGACGGAAATGGGCGGCTTTGTCGCCATTCTGTTGGGCAGCATGATTGGCGGGGTGTTGATGACCTATCCGCAAGGGCCGGTGTTTGCCGGGGTGGCCTGTCTCGTCGTCGCATTGGCCGGCTGGACGATGGCGCGCTTTGTGCCGCGCACCCCGCCGCTGTGCAGCGACACCCGCATCAACTGGAATCCGTTCAGCGCAACGGCGCGCAGCCTCAGGCTCGCAGCGGCCGACCGCCCCGTACTGGTCGCGCTGATCGCCATTGCCTGGATGTGGTTCTACGGCGTGGCCTTCCTCACCCAGTTTCCGATCTTCACCCGCGAGGTGGTGCACGGCAGCGAGGCGGTGGCGTCGCTGCTGCTGGTGATTTTCGCCGTGGGCATCGGCCTGGGCTCGGTGGCCTGCGAGTGGATGGCGCATGGCCGGGTGGAAATCGGCCTGGTGCTGGTCGGCGCCATCGGCATGTCGGTGTTCGGCATCGACCTCTACTTCGCCACGCAAAATCTGCCGCACAGCGGGCAGTTGCAAACCCTCACCCTGTTCCTGCGCGAAGGCGAGCACTGGCGGCTGATGGTCGATCTGCTGCTGGTTTCGGCCAGCGCCGGGATTTACAGCGTGCCGCTTTATGCCTTCATTCAGCACCGCGTGGCCGAAACCCACCGCGCTCGCGTAATCGCTGCCAGCAATATGCTCAACGCCCTGTTCATGATTGCCTGCGCGGCGTATTGCGCCGTGTTGCTCACCGCAGGCGTGGGCGTGCCGATGCTGCTGCTCACCGTGGCCGTGTTCAACGCCCTGGTGGTGGCCTGGTTGGTGCGAACGCAGCCGGTGTATGGGCGGCGCTTCGTCGCCTGGGTGCTGCGCCGAAAAATGGCGGCGGGTTCTTGAGCGCCCGCTGATCTGCTTGGCTGATTTTCATTTCAACCACGGATCCCATCCCAACCCTATGGTCTTTAGTAAGGTGTAAAGTTTGCCTCTCCACCGTACCCGCCCGCGCCGCACCATGCCGCTCCCTCAAGCCCGCTTTGAATCGTCCCAGCTCACCATTGGCGAGTTGGCGCAGCGTGCGCAACTGGGCGCGGAAACGCTGCGTTACTACGAACGTCTGGGACTGCTGGCTCCAACGCAGCGCACCGCCAGCGGCTACCGGCTGTACGCGCCGCAGGCCATCGAGCGGCTCGATTTCATCCGGCGGGCGCAGGCGCTGGGGTTTTCGCTGGCGCAGATCGGCGAGCTTCTGGCGCTGCACGCCCGGCCCGAGGCCGATATGGGCGCGGTGCGCACCCTCGTCGCGCAACGAGTGGCCGAGATCGACGCCAAGATGGACGATCTGCAGCGCATGAAAAAAGGCCTGCAGACCCTGCTCGACGCCTGCCCCGGCCACGGCCCCACGGCGCAGTGCCCCATCCTCGGCGCCTTACGAAATGGAGATCCGACATGAAAGCGCTTACCCCCCCCGCACCAGACTTGTCCGCCTGCCCGGTGGATCTACCCGAGACGCCAGAGCCATCCGGCAAGGCCCCGGCCGCGGGCCAGACCTTGCGGCTCGATGTGGGCGGCATGACCTGCGCCTCATGCAGCGCTCGGGTGGAACGCGCCCTGAACAAACTTCCCGGCGTACAAGCCGCCAGCGTCAACCTCGCCACCACGCAGGCCGAGGTGACATACGACCCGCAGACCGCCACGCCGCAAGCCATTGCCGATGCGGTGAGCGCCGCGGGCTACACCCCGATCGTCGCCGAAACTGCGCTGGACGTGGAAGGCATGACCTGCGCCTCCTGCGTCGGCCGGGTGGAGCGCGCGCTGCGCAAGCAGCCCGGCGTGCTGTCGGCCACGGTGAATCTGGCGGTCAACCGCGCGCAGGTGCGTTATCTGCCCGCCATGCTCGACGCCCAGGCGCTGGCGCAGGCCGTGGTGGACGCGGGCTACGGCGCCCGTCCAGTGCAAGAGGGCGATGCCGCAGCCGAAGACGCCAGCGCGGCCGCCCACGCCCGGAATCTGGCGCGCATGCGGCGCGGCTTGCTCCTCGCTGCCGCGCTGGCCCTTCCCGTGCTGCTGCTGTCGATGTTGCCCATGCTCTGGCCCGCGCTCGACGCTGCGCTGCTGCGTGTCTCACCCGTTCCGCGCTTCTGGGACTGGGTGCAGTTCGTTCTCACCAGCGCCGTGCTGTTCGGCCCCGGGCGGCGGTTTTTCCGCACCGGCGCCATCGCCTACCGCCATCTCTCGCCCGACATGAATTCGCTGGTTGCCACCGGCACCGGCGCGGCCTGGGCTTACAGCACGCTGGTGCTGCTGGCGCCGCAATGGTTTGCCGCCGAGTCGCGGCATGTGTATTTCGACTCCGCCGCGGTGGTGGTAGCGGTAATTCTGGCGGGCAAGTATCTGGAAGAACTGGCCAAGGGCCGCGCCTCGACCGCCATCCACAAACTGCTTGGGCTGCAGGCCAAGCAGGCCACCCGTCTTGACGCACAAGGCGCTGAACAACAAGTCAGCCTCGCCGCGCTGCACATCGGCGACCGCGTGCTGGTGCGCCCCGGCGAGCGCATCCCGGTGGACGGCAGCGTGATCGAAGGCGACAGCCATGTGGACGAATCCATGCTCACCGGCGAGGCCGTGCCGGTGCGCCGCAAGCCGGGCGACCGGGTGGTGGGCGGCACGGTCAACGCCGAAGGCCGGTTGGTGATCGAAGCCACCGCACTGGGCAAGGACACCGTGCTGTCGCAGATCGTGCGGCTGGTGGAAAGCGCGCAGACCGGCAAGCTGCCGGTGCAGCGCGTGGCCGACCGGGTGGTGGCGGTGTTCACCCCCGTGGTGCTGCTGATCGCCGCCGCCAGCTTCGCCGCGTGGCTGGCGCTCACCGGAGACGTCAGCGCTGCGCTGGTGGCCGCAGTCGCCGTGCTGGTGGTGGCCTGCCCCTGCGCCATGGGTCTCGCTACCCCGGCGGCCATTCTGGTGGGCAGCAGCCGCGCGGCCGAAATGGGCGTGCTGTTCCGCAAGGGCGAAGCGCTGGAAGCGCTGTCCCGCATCGACACCGTGCTGCTCGACAAAACCGGCACCGTGACGCTGGGCAAACCCGCGCTCACCGCGCTGCACAGCACGCTGGATGACACCGCCGCGCTGCGACTCGCCGCCGCGCTGGAAGCCGACTCCGAGCACCCCCTGGCTCGCGCCGTGCGCGACGCCGCCGCGCAACGCGGCCTGACCCCGCCCTCCGTGCAGGGCTTCGCCGCCATTCCCGGCTACGGCGTGCGTGCCAGCCTCGACGGTCACACCCTGCTGCTGGGCGCGCGGCGGCTGATGGAGCGCGAAGGCATCTCGCTGAATACCCTGGGCGAGCAGGCCGACGCGCTCGAAGCCCAAGGCCAGACCGCCGTGTTTCTGGCGCAAGATCAGAATTGCATCGCCGTGCTGGGCATCTCCGATCCCCTCAAGCCCGAGGCCGTCGCCGTGGTGCAGGCGCTGCGCCAGCGCGGCCTGGCCATCGCCCTGGTCACCGGCGACGCCCGGCGCACCGCGCAGGCCGTGGCCGATGCGCTGGGCATTCAGGACGCCCCCGCCGCCGAGCCGTCTCAAGGCGGGGGCAGCCCCCTCGGGGGGCAGCGAGCGCATGCGAGCGTGGGGGTCTCCGTCCCCGCCGCCGAGCCGCCTCAAGGCGGGCATCTCCCCCTCCCAACCTCCCCC
>NZ_DLGH01000031.1:0-32209 GCF_002482605.1 Thiomonas sp. UBA7699
CATTGTGGTGATGCTGATTTCTGTCGCCCAGTCCAACTACAAGCCGAAATCGTCCCGGAACCGGTCGATCTGGTGCATCCGCTCATGCAGGAGGGTCACGATGCCAATGTCCCCATTCGAGAGGCGGCGCCAATAGACAAAATGCCGTTCGTAGCGGAAAAAATAACCTTCAATGCCAAAGTCGGCGGGAATAGGCTTGGAATGGGTCTGGTGGGAATCGATGCCGTCGAAAGCCTCGAACAGCCCGTTGATGTAGCGGTCGGCTTGTTCCGTACCCCAGCGATCNNATCTCGTCGAGCCTCCAGGACGCCGCTTCCTGAAGCCGTATTTGGGCCACGCCGTCAGCCCCGGTTGCGCGCGATCACCCCGGCGGCAGATAGGGGGCGGTAAGAGTTCTCCGGGGCGGCGAAGGCATGGGCCAGCTCGGCCTTCAGCCGGTCAAAAGCCTCCTGCTCTTTGCGCGCCTTGTCTCGGCGGATCAGGTCGCGCATATATTCGCTGATGTTCTCGTAATCACCTTGCTCGCCCACATTGGTGGCGACGAATTCACTGAGTGGCCCGCTGAGACGCACCGTCATGGTCGTGGTCGTTGTTCGGGACATGCTTGGCTCCTGTCATTTTCGGTGTATTCAATATAAATGAATATGAATACGGCGGCAAGAATGCCTCAAGCCACTCCTGGCCCCGCGCCGGTCGGTTGGAAGCGTCTGGTTATCAACGATCCGCCGAAGAAAGCAACAGCAGACCCAGCCGAGGTTCGGTGCCCTGCAGTGGAATGACAACACAAGTCTTCTGCGTCAGGCGGAAGTCGTCCAGTTCTCGACGACCAGCCCGGCATCGGCGTAAAGCGCAAAATCGGCGACGTTGTTGGTCACTAACGTGATCCCCAAGGAGATGGCATGCGCAGCGATCATCCGGTTGAGGCTGTTTTTTCTGGCTGGAAACTGCCGGGAGAGATTTCCAAAAAAAGCCGCCGCTTGCACGTCGAAATCTTTGATGACCAAGCTGTTCGACAGCGCGGTCAACTCGGGCGGGCTGTGATGCACCTCCAAACCGCAACACAACTCAGCCCAAGTAATCGAGCTGACCCCAACCTCGCCGGGCTTGCAAGCCGAAAACCGTCGAATGACCGGCTCGGGCTGTTCCTTCATCAGATAAATACAGATATTGGTGTCCAGCAAAAATCGCAGCATCACCAAGCTCTTTCGGCCTCGACAAACTCCGGACGCGCAGCCGCTTGCTGCCCGCGGCTCTGAGCAGGCGGGCCCGCATGGTTCTGAGCAGTGCGGACGGTGAACCGAACAGTGCCATTGCCGAGCGCTTGAAGCTGACCCAGGCCACAGTGGGCAAATGGCGCAAGCGGTTCATCGAGCGGCGCATCGCCGGGCTGTACGACGACGTGCGGCCGGGCAAGCCGCGCTCGATCGACGATGAACGCGTTGCACACCTGATCAAGACCACGCTGCACACCAAACCGGCCAACGGCTCGACGCATTGGAGCGTGCGCTCGGTGGCCGCCGAGACCGGCATCTCCAAGAGCAGCGTCGCGCGCTACTTCCAACTCTTCGGTCTGCAGCCCCATCGCACCGAGAGCTTCAAGTTGTCCAACGACCCCTTCTTCATCGAGAAGTTGCGCGACGTGGTCGGCCTGTACCTGAGCCCGCCGGACAACGCGCTGGTGATCTGCGTGGACGAAAAGAGCCAGTGTCAGGCGCTGGAGCGCATCCAGCCGATGCTGCCCATGGGGTTCGGCTATGCCGAAGGGGTCACCCACGACGACAAGCGCCATGGCACAACCCCGTTGTTCGCGGCGCTCAACGTGATCAACGGTGCGGTGCTGGCGGCGTGCAAACCGCGCCACCGGCACCAGGAATTCCTGTCCTTCCTGCGCGAGATTGACCAGGCCGTGCCCGCCGAACTGGACATCCACTGCATCTGCGACAACGACGCCACCCACAGCCATCCCAAGATCAAAGCCTGGTTGGCAGCACGACCGCGTTGGCACATGCACTTCATCCCCACCTACAGCTCCTGGCTCAATCAGGTCGAGCGCTTCTTCGCGCTGATCACCGACAAGGCCATTCGCCGCGGCTCGTTCACCAGCGTCAAACAACTCGTGCAACGCATCGACCACTTCGTCGCCGCCCACAACATGAACTGCCAGCCATTCAAGTGGACCGCTACTGCCGACTCCATCCTCGAAAAGCTGCATCGACTTTGCTCACGTATCAGCGGGACAGGGCACTAGCCAGTGGCCACCGGATTGCTAAATCCCGGCGCAATCGCCGCATTCTTGCAGTCCTTCAGTGATTCAATGTTCTTCAAGCTCAAGCGATGGATCATCGGATCCAGTCGCCTATCCAGACTGCAATCTACATTCCACTTCTGAAGCACGTACCCAGCGACCGCAGAGCGAACGGTTATATGCAGTTCGCCTCGTCGCATCCCGAAATCGCGTCGAACAATCTCAGGCCGATCAATACCGGGGTGCACCACCAGCACCCTAATCATGACCCAAACTTACATACCGATGAACAGTGAACCTAGGTTACTTGTCTTGCTGGCCCATGGCTCCCGGTTAGCCGAATGGGCTCTGCCCTTTGAGGCCGTTTGTGGCATGGTGCAGTCCCGCCACCCCGAACTGACCGTCCGCCTTGCTTTTCTGGAGTCGATGCAACCCTCCCTGCAACAAGCCTTGGAGGAAGCGGGCCAAAACGGCACGGAGTATGTGCACATCGCGCCCCTCTTCCTTGGTGCAGGCGGCCACCTCCGGCGCGACATTCCAGAAGTGGTGCAAGCCGCGCGGGCGCGATATCCGAAGCTGCGAATCGTGCTCGCACAGCCAGCGGGCGAAGATGCTGGAGTGATTGCGGCACTTGCTGCGTATGCCACGCAAAGCATGACATCCCTTGATTCTTGAATGGCCTCAAGATTTGTCATCAATCGCAGGAAAACGAACTAACTCTTTGGGGCATGGAATTTGCTCGAATCGAGATATGCCCAACCCACTAAGCACTCTGACGGTTGCTGTCATCTCCCCCGATCCCGCATTGGCGACGGAGAACGATCAGGCGAATCATGAGCGCCAGGCAGGGCGTTGCGCGATGCTGGAAAAGGCCTTGTTGGATGCGGGCTACCAGGTAGTGGCCGTTCTGCCGGCCAAACCCGACCTGGACGACCGCATTGCCGCGCTCAAGCCCGATCTGGTGATTGTGGATGCAGAGTCTGGCGTGCGCGATCTGCTGGAGCACGTCGTGCTGGCCTCGCGCGACACGCCCCGACCCATCGTGCTGTTCACCGATGACGACGACACCGAGACTGCGCAACTAGCCATCACGGCGGGGGTGACGGCCTATATCGTGGACGGCCTCAAGCCCAACCGGGTGAGGCCGGTGATTGAGGTGGCGCTGGCGCGGTTCGAGCGCGAACAGGGTTTGCGCGCGGAACTGAGCCAGGCGCGCACCCATCTCACCGAGCGCAAGCTGATCGAGCGGGCCAAGGGCATTGTGATGCAGCGCCAGGGCTGCACCGAGGAAGAAGCCTTCAGCCGCATGCGCAAGCTGGCGATGGAAAAAGGCTTGAAGCTCTCCGAGGTTGCCCAGCGCATTCTCGATACCGTCGGATTGATCTGAGCCTTGCGGCTGCGCGCTTTGTGTGCTCACACGCACCAGACTGGAACCGTTACGCACAGTTTTGCGTCATCGAAGACCAGCCTAATTTGATACAGCGGGGAGCTTCCCTCTGATCTCTCCCGAGTGGAGGGTTGGCACGCTGATTGCTTAAATAGCGCTGTAGGCCAACGGCGGTCTATGTTGAACCCACTGAACGGGAGTCTCCCCCGCTCAGCTCGGCAATGATGCCTTCGTGTGCTTCGCCTTGTGTGAAGCGCCCGAAGGCTTTTTTTCGCCCGCTATTTCAGGAACTGCCATGCGCAAACAGCAAGACGCCCCCCCTCCGAGCAACGACCCGGCACAACCCTTGCGCCGCACCCTCATCAAGTCAGGCGCCGCCGTGGCTGTTGCCGGTCTTCTTCCCAGCCTGCAGCCCACGGCGCGCGCCGCCACTCTGGGAAAACCTGAAATGGAAGAAGTCAAGATCGGATTCATTCCCCTCACTGATTGCGCGCCCATCGTCATGGCCGCGGTGCTGGGTTTCGACAAGAAGTACGGCGTCAAGATCATTCCAAGCAAGCAGGCCTCGTGGGCCGCAGTGCGCGACAACCTGGTGACCGGCGGCATCCAGATGGCGCATGTGCTCTACGGCCTGCCGTATGGCGTGCAGCTCGGCGTCGGCGGGCCGAAGAAGGACATGGCCATACTCATGGGCCTGAACCGCAACGGCCAGGCCATCACCCTGGCTGACGCGCTGGCCAAGGAAGGCATCACCACCGGCCCGGCGCTGGCCAAGGCCATTGCGCAGAAAAAGCGCACCTACACCTTCGCCCAGACCTTCCCCACCAGCACGCATGCGATGTGGCTTTATTACTGGCTGGCGACCTACGGCATCAACCCGCTGAAGGACGACAAGGTGATTACCGTGCCGCCGCCGCAGATGGTGGCGAATATGCGGGTGGGCAGCATGGACGGCTTCTGCGTAGGCGAGCCGTGGAACGCGGTGGCTATCAACCAGAAGATCGGCTTCACTGCGGTGACTTCGCAGGAAATCTGGGTGGACCATCCAGAGAAGGTGCTGGGCACCACCGCCGAGTTCGTCGAAAAGTACCCCAACACCACCAAGGCGGTGATGGCCGCCGTGCTCGAAACCTGCCGCTGGATCGACGCCTCGGATGCCAACCGCACCAAGATGGCCGAGACCATCGCCGCGCCGGGCTATGTCAACACCCAGGTGGCAACCATCCTGCCGCGCATCCTTGGCAACTACACCAACGGCCTGGGCAAAAGCTGGCACGACGCGCACCCGATGACCTTCTATGAAGACGGTCAGGTCAACTTCCCGTGGTTGTCCGACGGCATGTGGTTCCTCACCCAGTTCCGCCGCTGGGGCCTGATCAAGACCGACCCCGACTATCTCGCCGTGGCCAAGGCGGTGAACCGCGTCGATCTGTATCAGGCAGTTGCCACCGAACTGAAGGTGCCGGTGCCCGCCAGCACGCTGCGCACCTCCAAGCTGATCGACGGCGTGACCTGGGATGGCAAGGACCCCAAGGCCTATGCCCACGGCTTCAAAGTCAACGATCTCGCCGTTTGACCTTGCCGACGCAATGAACCAGGAGTCCAGCATGAACACTGCCGTCTTTTCCGCCCCGGGCGGATCGTTTGAAGCCTCTGCGACGGAGGACGCCTCACCCGAAGCTCCCCCGGCCGCTGCAAAGCAAACTGCCATCCGCACCGTGAGCCCGGCAGAGCGGCAACGCGCGAAGAACCGCCAGATCGCGCTGCGCCTCATCGCCCCGCTGATGGGTTTCGCGTTACTGCTGTTGGTGTGGGAACTGGCGGCCGAGCACAGCAGCCAGTTCCCCTCGCCGCTGGTCACCTGGCACTCGGCGCAGAAGGTGTTTGCGCATCCCTTTTATGACAACGGGCCGAACGATGTCGGCATCGGCTGGAACCTGCTGGCCTCGCTACAGCGCGTGGCCTACGGCTTTGGTCTGGCGGCGCTGGTAGGCATTCCGCTGGGTTTCGCCATTGGCCGCGTGCAGTTCTTGAACCGCATGCTCTCGCCCCTCATCAGCCTGCTGCGTCCGGTGTCGCCGCTGGCCTGGCTGCCCATCGGGCTGTACGTGTTCAGCAATGCGCCGGCGGCGGCCATCTACACCATTTTCATCTGCTCCATTTGGCCGATGATGATCAACACCGCCATCGGCGTGCAGCGCATTCCGGCGGATTATTTGAACGTGGCCCGCGTGCTCGACCTCTCCACCTGGAAGGTGTTCACCAAGATTCTGCTGCCCTCGGTCATGCCCTACATGATGACCGGCGTGCGACTGTCGGTCGGCACCGCCTGGCTGGTGATCGTCGCCGCTGAAATGCTGACAGGCGGCACCGGCATCGGCTTCTGGCTGTGGAACGAGTGGAACAACCTCAATCTCGCCCACATCATCATCGCCATTCTGGTCATCGGCGTCACCGGCATGGTGCTCGAAGGCGCGCTGATGCTGATTGCGCGGCGCTTCAGCTACGACGAAGCGCGCTGATCTTCCCATCGCGCAAAACACAAAGGCCATCATCATGGAACGCTTCATCGTCATCCAACACGTCGAAATGGTGTTCGACACCGCGCGCGGCCCCTTTCACGCGCTCAAGGGTATCAACCTCGATATCGCCAAGGGCGAGTTCATCAGCCT
Source organism: Thiomonas sp. UBA7699 (assembly GCF_002482605.1). Classification (NCBI taxonomy): domain Bacteria; kingdom Pseudomonadati; phylum Pseudomonadota; class Betaproteobacteria; order Burkholderiales; genus Thiomonas; species Thiomonas sp. UBA7699. The sequence continues at coordinate 6,305 of NZ_DLGH01000031.1, forward strand.
GATCGGCCATTCCGGCTGCGGTAAGAGCACGCTGCTCAACCTCATCGCCGGACTCACGCTGCCATCCTCGGGTGTGATGGTGTGCGACGGCCGAGAAATTCACGCGCCAGGCCCTGACCGCGCCGTGGTGTTCCAGAACCACTCGCTGCTGCCTTGGATGACCTGCTACGGCAACATCTACCTCGGCGTGGAGCGCGTGTTCGGCGCAAGCGAAACCAAGGCGCAACTCAAGGCACGCACCCAGTCTGCTTTGGAACTCGTTGGCCTGCCGCATGCCGCACACAAACATCCACACGAAATTTCCGGCGGTATGAAGCAGCGCGTCGGCATCGCCCGGGCTCTGGCGATGGAGCCCAAGGTGCTGCTGATGGACGAGCCTTTCGGCGCGCTCGACGCCCTCACCCGTGCCCGGCTGCAGGACGAGCTGCAAGGCATCGTGGCGAAAAGCGGCGCCACTGTGGTGATGGTGACGCACGACGTGGACGAGGCGGTGCTGCTGTCCGACCGCATCGTCATGCTGACCAATGGCCCTGCCGCGACCATCGGCGAAATTCTCACGGTCGATCTGCCGCGCCCGCGCGAACGTCTGGCTCTGAGCGAAGACCCGCACTACGCCCATCTGCGCGCCCAGGTGCTGGAGTTTCTCTACAAGCGCCAGGCGCACCCGCAGGCCAAGGCAGCCTGAGACGCAGCGCGCAACCCAATGGACTCCGCATCATGAACAAACCCAAACTCGTTCTCGTCGGCAATGGCATGGCCGGGGTGCGGGCGCTCGAAGAACTGCTCAAGCTCGCGCCCGATCTCTACGACATCACCGTGTTCGGCAGCGAGCCGCACCCGAACTACAACCGCATCCTGCTGTCGCCCGTGCTGGCCGGGGAGCAGACCATCGAGCAGATCATCCTCAATCCGCTGGACTGGTATGCCGACAACGGCATCACCCTGCACACCGGCAAGACGGTGGTGCAAATCGATCGCATCAAGCGCGTGGTACGCACCGATGAAGGCCTCGAAGCCCCCTACGACCGGCTGCTGCTGGGCACAGGCTCGCTGCCGTTCATCCTGCCGGTGCCGGGCAAGGAGTTGGACGGGGTGATCGCCTACCGCGACATCAAGGACACCGAGACCATGATCGAGACCGCGAAGACGCACAAGCACGCGGTGGTGATCGGCGGCGGTCTGCTGGGGCTGGAAGCGGCCAACGGTCTGATGCTGCGCGGCATGGACGTGACCGTGGTGCACATCATGCCGTGGCTGATGGAGCGCCAGCTCGACGATGTGGCGGGCAAGCTGCTGCAAGAGTCGCTGGAAGATCGCGGTCTCAAGTTCCTCATCGGCGCGCAGACGCAGGCCTTGCTGGGCAACGACTCGGGCCGGGTGCGCGCCGTGCAGTTCAAGGACGGCAGCGAAATTCCCGCCGACCTGGTGGTGATGGCCGCGGGCATCCGCCCCAACACCGCGCTGGCGGAGAAGGCCGGTATTCACTGCAATCGCGGCATCGTGGTGAGCGACACGCTGCAGACCATCACCGACCCGCGCATCTACGCCCTGGGCGAATGCGCCGCGCACCGCGGCATTGCCTACGGCCTGGTGGCGCCGTTGTTCGAGCAGGGCAAGGTGGCAGCCAATCATCTGGCGCAGATAGGCATTGGCCGCTACACCGGCAGCCAGACCAGCACCAAGCTCAAGGTCACGGGAATCGACCTGTTCTCGGCCGGCAACTTCATGGGCGGCGAAGGCTGCGAAGACATCGTCCTGTCCGACCCGTTTTCCGGCGTCTACAAGCGCCTGGTGATTCAGGGCGACAAGCTGGTAGGCGCCTGCCTGTATGGCGATACGGTTGACGGCTCGTGGTACTTCAAGCTGCTGCGCGAAGGCCGCAAGGTGCACGACATCCGCGACAAGCTGATGTTCGGGGAAAGCCATTTGGGCGACGCCGGCCACCAGGGCCAGAGCAAGGCTCAAAGCATGGCCGATGGCGACGAAGTCTGCGGCTGCAATGGCGTGAACAAAGGGGTCATCTGCAAGGCCATCAAGGACAAGGGCCTGTTCACGCTGGAAGAAGTGCGCAAGCACACCAAGGCCAGCGCCAGCTGCGGCTCGTGCACCGGTCTGGTGGAGCAGTTGCTCATGTTTACCGCCGGCGGCGACTACAGCTCCGCACCGAAGAAAAAGGCGCTGTGTGGCTGCACCGACGCCACCCACCAGGAGGTGCGCGACGCCATCCGCGAACAGCATCTGCTCACCATTGCCGACGTGTACGCCAAGCTCGGCTGGCGCACACCCAATGGCTGCTCAAGCTGCCGCCCGGCGGTGAACTATTACCTCATTTCCACCTGGCCGCACGAGGCCAAGGATGACCCGCAAAGCCGTTTCATCAACGAGCGCAGCCACGCCAACATCCAGAAGAACGGCACTTATTCGGTGATTCCGCGCATGTGGGGCGGCGAGACTTCGGCCGCCGAGTTGCGCCGCATCGCCGACGCCGTGGACAAGTACAACATCCCCACGGTGAAAGTGACCGGCGGCCAGCGCATCGACCTGCTGGGCGTGAAAAAGGAAGACCTGCAAGCCGTGTGGACCGACATCGGCATGCCCAGCGGCCACGCTTACGCCAAGGCGCTGCGCACGGTGAAGACCTGCGTCGGCAGCGAGTGGTGCCGCTTCGGCACGCAGGACAGCACGGCGCTGGGCAAACTGCTGGAGCGCGCCACCTGGCGCATGTACGCGCCGCACAAGGTGAAGTTCGCCGTGAGCGGCTGCCCACGCAACTGCGCGGAAAGCGGCATCAAGGACGTGGGCATCATCGGCGTCGATTCCGGCTGGGAAATGTATGTGGGCGGCAACGGCGGCATCAAGACCGAAGTCGCGCAGTTCCTGGTCAAGCTCAAGACGCAGGAGGAAGTGCTGGAGTACACCGGCGCCTTCATCCAGCTTTACCGCGAGGAAGGCTGGTATCTGGAGCGCACCGTGCATTACATCGCCCGTGTCGGCCTGGACGTTGTGAAACAGCGCATCCTGGCCGATGCCGAGGGCCGCAAAGCCCTGTGGGAGCGGCTGCAATTCGCGCTGCAGGGAGAGCCTGATCCGTGGTTCGAGTTCGACAAGGCGCAACTGGATACGCGGCAGTTCATCCCCATCGTGCCGGTTGCCGCAGCACAAGGAGAGCCAGCATGAGCACCAGCCACTGGACTCCTGTCTGCACCCAGTCCGAGATTCCCGCACTGGGCGCACGCCGCGTGCGCCGCCCGGACGGCGTGGACATCGCCCTGTTCCGCACCGCCAGCGACCGCATCTACGCCCTGCTCGACCGCTGCCCGCACAAGGGCGGACCGCTGAGCCAGGGCATCGTGTTCGGCGAATCGGTCGCCTGCCCGCTACACAACTGGACCATCCGGCTCGACGATGGTCGTGCGCAAGCGCCAGACGAGGGCTGCACTCCGGCCTTTGCGGTGAAGGTGGAGGGCGAACAGGTCTATCTGCGCAGCGACCAGTTGCACGCGTCGATTACCGAAATGCACGCGGCGCACTGTGACGGCGCAGCCTGCGCGAGCGCGGACTGATGAACGCCTCTGACCTGCCCGCAGGCTCCATCGCCATCGTGCCCGAAGGCGCGCTGCGCGAGGTGCGCTCGACCTGCCCGTATTGCGGCGTGGGCTGCGGCGTGCTCATCAAGACCGAGGGCGGGCGCATCACGGGTGTGCGCGGCGACCCGGATCATCCGGCCAATTTCGGCAAGTTGTGCACCAAGGGCGGCGCGCTGCACCTGAGCGCCAAGCCGGAGTTGCTGCCGCAGGTGCGCGCGCTGCGGCCCGAACTGCGCACGCAGCGCGATGCGCCACGCCGTGCGGTGCGTTGGGACGAGGCGCTGGACCATGTGGCGCAGCGCTTCGCCGCCCTCATCGCCGAGCATGGGCCCGACAGCGTGGGTTTCTACATCTCCGGGCAGATGCTGACCGAGGACTACTACGTCTTCAACAAGCTGGCCAAGGGGCTGGTCGGCACCAACAATGTGGACACCAATTCCCGCGTGTGCATGAGCAGCGCGGTAGCCGGCTACAAGGTCACGCTGGGGGCTGACGCGCCGCCGTGCAACTACGACGACATTGACCACGCCTCCTGTCTGGTGCTGGCGGGCAGCAATGCGGCGTGGTCGCATCCCATCACCTTTCGCCGTATCGAAAAGGCCAAGGCCAGGCGGCCCGAGATGCGCATCATCGTCATCGACCCGCGCCGTACCGAAACCGCCGAACTCGCCGATCTGCACCTGCAACTGCTGCCCGGAACCGACGTCGCGCTGTTCCACGCCATGCTGCATGTGATGGTGTGGGAAGACCTGGTCGACCCCACCTATATCACCGCCCACACCAGCGGCTACGCGGCCCTGCGCGAGCGGGTGAGGGAGATGAGCCCGGCGGTTGCGGCCAATCTGTGCGGGCTGAAGGAGCAGGATATCGTCACCGCCGCGCGCTGGTTCGCGCTGGGCGCGCCTGACGCGACACTGCAGACGCGCCAGCCCACACTTTCCATGTATTGCCAAGGGCTGAACCAGTCGAGCAGCGGCACGGCGAAGAACGCCGGGCTCATCAACCTTCACCTCGCCTGCGGCCAGATCGGCAAACCCGGAGCAGGGCCGTTTTCGCTCACCGGCCAGCCCAACGCCATGGGCGGGCGCGAAGTGGGCGGCATGGCCAATCTGCTTTCGGCGCATCGTGATCTGGCTAACCCGGCGCACCGCGCCGAAGTGGCCAAACTCTGGGGTGTGGCCGACGTGCCGGCGCAGCGCGGCAAGACCGCCGTCGAGCTGTTCCAGGCCGCGGCCGACGGCAAGGTGAAGGCGCTGTGGATCGCCTGTACCAACCCTGCCCAGTCGCTGCCCGACCAGGCGCTGGTGCGTCGCGCGCTGGAGACCGCCGAACTCGTCGTGGTGCAGGAGGCCTACACCACAGCCGCCACCGTGCCTTATGCCGACGTACTGCTGCCCGCCACCACCTGGGGCGAGAAGATTGGGACGGTGACCAACTCCGAGCGCCGCATCAGCCGCGTGCGCGCCGCAACCAAAGCCCCCGGCGAGGCGCGCGACGACTGGGAGATTGCGGTGGACTTCGCCCGTCGGCTCGAAGCCCTCTTGCCTGCACGGCTGAACGGCAGGCTCACGCTCTTCCCCTACGCCACGCCCGAAGCCGTCTGGAACGAGCACCGCGAAAGCACCCGAGGCCGCGACCTCGACATCACCGGCCTGTCGTGGACCACGCTGGAACGCGACGGCCCGCAGCAGTGGCCCTACCCCGCCGGTGCGAGCGTCGGCAAAGCGCGCCTGTACGACGACGGCCAGTTCCCCACGGCAGATGGCCGCGCCAGATTCTTCGCCGAAGCCTTCAAACCCGTGGCCGAACCCTGCGACGCGCGCTACCCCGTGGCGCTGACCACCGGCCGCCTGCGCGACCAGTGGCATGGCATGAGCCGCACCGGCTCGGTGCCACGCCTGTTCAACCATGCACCCGAGCCCTGCATCGACCTGCACCCCAGCGATCTCGCCCGGCGCGGCCTGAGCGACGGCGAGTTGCTGCGCGTGGCCTCGCGCCGCGGCGACATCGTGCTGCCCGCACGCGCCACCGACACGGTACGCCCCGGCCAGGCCTTCATCGCCATGCACTGGGGCGCGGAATACCTTGGCGGGCGCAATGCCGAAGGCGTGGCGCGGCTGGGCGTCAACGGCCTCACCCTGCCCGTCATCGACCCCTATTCCTTCCAGCCCGAACTCAAGCACAGCGCCGTGCGGGTGGAGGCCGCCAATCTCACCTGGCACCTCGCCGCCTTCGGCTGGATGCCCGAACACAGCGCCCAGGCGCTGCGCGCCACGCTGATGCAGGAGCTGGCCGAACTGCCCTTCGTCATGTGCGTGCCCTTCGGCCGCGAACGCACTGGCCTGCTGCTGCGCGCCGCCGCACGCGGTGCGCCTGCTGCCGCGTTGCTGGCGCGCATCGAAGCCCATTTCGGCGTGCAGGGAAGCGCCGCGCTGCACTATGCCGACCCTGGCCGCAGCGTGCACCGTGCCGTGCGACTGGCGGGCGAGCGCATCGACGCCGCGCTGCTCAGCGGCCCGGTCGACAGCGTGGTGGCGCAAGGCTGGCTGCGCGAATTGCTGCAAAGCGAAGCCAGTGCCAAGCCCTATGGCCGCTGGCTGCTGCTGCCCTCCACCACGCCTCCCGCCAATCTACCCAGCCCCGGCCACCAGGTGTGCAACTGTTTCGATGTTTGGCAAAGCCAGATCGACGCCCTGCTGCCCACGCTGGAGGGCGACGCCGAGGCGCAGCTTGCCACGCTGCAGCAGCAACTCAAGTGCGGCACCAACTGCGGCTCCTGCCTGCCCGAGTTGCGCCGCATCGTGCGCGGCGGCAGCCCGGTCACGGCCTGATTCTTGCAGTATCCATTTCAGGAGGTTCTCGCCATGTTCAACCCCGCTTCCCAGCTTCCCATAGCACTTGAGACCGGCCCGGGCCGATTCAATCCCGAGGCTTTGTCAATGTTGCGCACCATCGGTCGCGGCGCGGACGGCAGCCGCAATCTGAGCCGCGAACAAGCCCGCATTCTGATGGGCTGGCTGCTGCGGCGTGAAGTCTCTGACGCCCAGATTGGCGGCCTCCTGCTGGCCTTGCGCATGAAGGGCGAGAGCGCCGAAGAACTTGAAGGCTTCACCCTGGCCGTGCAGCAGACCATCGCCCCCATGGTGGTGCGCACCGCGCGTCCCGTCGTGGTCATTCCCAGCGCGAACGGCGCTCGCCGCCTGCCCAACCAGGTACCCTTGCTCGCCGCACTCCTGCGCGAACAAGATTTTCCCGTTCTGGTGATTGACGCCCCGTCCACTGAGCACGGACGCCTGCCCACCGAACCCCTATGGAAAGCGCTGGGTATGCATGTCGCCTCGGGTGTCGAGCAGGCGCAACAGTGGCTCGAACAAAACGAAGCCGTGCTGCTGCCGCTGAACACCCTCAGCCCAGAGCTGCACCGATTGCTGCAATGGCGCAACGTGCTCGGCGTGCGCAACGGCGGTCACTCCGTAGTCAAGATGCTCAATCCTTTGCAGTCACCCAGCCTGCTCGTGACGGCCTACACCCATCCGGAGTATGCGCAGCTAATGCAAGAGGTTTTGCTTGCCTTGCGGCAGCCCGCCTTGCTGCTTCGAGGCTGCGAGGGCGAGGCCGTGGGCCATCCCAACCGCGACACGGAGCGTCTGAGCCTATATGCCGATGGCGCAGTGCAAAAGTGGCCTGCCGGTGCGCCGTTCATTCCTTGCCCGCATATGCCCGATGGACTCGATCTGAACGCCAGCGCGGACTGGACACATGCCGTGCTCGACGGCTATTTGCTGCCGCCTGAGCCCTTGGCGCGACAGATGGCCAGCATCCGCAACATGTGCGAGGCCATCATGGCCCCCGCTAGCACGGGTGCCAACGCGTTAGCGATTGCCACTCCACTGACCTGCTCACGCGCGGAGGACCCTCATGCCCAACCCCGCTGACCCTTCTCGATTCACCGTCCACCTCGTCGGCGCAGGTCCGGGCGATCCGGAGTTGCTCACCCTCAAGGCAGCGCGCGTGCTGCAGCGGGCCACAGTGGCCCTGGTCGACGATCTGGTCAATCCCGGCTGTCTGAAACATCTCGCGGCGGACTGCCGCATCGTTTCAGTAGGCAAGCGTGGCGGGTGTGCCAGCACACCGCAAGACTTCATCGAGCGGCTCATGGTGTATGAGGCCCTTCGTGGTGAGCGTGTCGTACGCCTCAAAGGAGGTGATCCACTGGTTTTTGGTCGGGCAGGAGAAGAAATTGCAGCCTTGCACGCAGTCGGTCTCCAAGTTGAGGTCGTTCCTGGCATCACGGCCGGCGTGGCGGCAGCAGCGGCAGCACGCACATCCCTTACCCATCGACACCATGCACCGGGTGTGGCATTCATCACCGGCCACCGTCAACCGGATGGCAGCCCACTGCGCTGGGCAGCACTTGCCAAATCAGGGCTGACCCTAGCCATTTACATGGGTGTCGCCGAAGCCTCATCCATCGAAGCGGGACTGCTGCAGGGGGGGCTTCCACCCGAAACACCTGCGATGCTGGTTCAGGCTGCCAGTTGCACAGAGGAGCGCCTCGTCGCTACCCGTCTAGCCGACCTCTGCAAAACTATTCAAACCAAGGAAGTAGGCTCCCCTTGCGTGATGCTCATTGGGGAAGCCTTGCAAGAAGCTGTGCAGCTATTGCACACGCCCAATAACTCGTCCTGGTCTGAGGATGCCGTGCATGCTGAAGAACATGTGCGTCAATATGTGGCCGCTTGAACGTAAGGCAGAACCATCAACGGGCCAATGCTATTTGGGAATTAACCTTACCCCTGTTCGACTTAGAACTTATCCGTAAATAGATAAAATGGCACTCCGAGTCGCGAGATGCGCGGCGTCGGAGCAATGCATTGGCCAAGCGAGCGGAGTCGTGGGTCGTGACGGATGCATTCTGGCAACGGGCGGAGCCTTTGGTTCCACAGCGGGTCGCGCCGGTCGACAGGGTGTATAAGCGCAGGCCCGGGGCGGGGCGACCGCCGAAGCCAGCGCGGCAGGTGTTTGAGGCGATTGTGTACGTGCTGCGCACGGGCTGTCAGTGGAAGGCGTTGCCCAAGGAGCGATTTGGCAGTGCCAGCGCCGTGCACAAGCGCTTCCTGGAGTGGGAAAAGGCAGGTTTCTTCGAGGCGCTGTGGAAGGCCGGCTTGGCCGAGTACGACGACATGCAAGGCATTGCGTGGCGATGGCAGAGCGTGGACGGCGCGATGACGCGTGCGCCGCTGGCACAGCAATCCGTCGGGCCAAACCCGACGGATCGGGGGAAAAAATGGGAGCAAGCGTCACCTGCTGGTGGACGGCCGTGGCGTCCCGTTGTTGCTCATCGTGACCGGGGCGAACGTCAATGACTGCAAGCGCCTGGACGAGGTGCTGAGCGCGATCATGGTCAAGCGCGAGAGCCCACCGTCGCGGCGCCACATGCACCTGTGCGCAGACGCCGGCTATCGCGGTGCCGACAACGCTCGCACCATCGAAAAGCATGACAACATCGCCCACGTCGTCAGCCGCCGCAAAGAGGCAGACATCAAGCGGCGTGACCCGACGAAGAAGGCGCGACGTTGGGTCGTCGAGGTCTGCCATAGCTGGTTCAACCGGTTGCGCAAGCTGCTGGTGCGTTACGAGAAGCTCGAGCGCAGTTTCGTCGCGCTCAACCACCTCGCCGCAGCGATCATTGCGTTCCGGAAGGTGCCGCTCCAGGTCAATATTATTTACGGATAGATTCTTAGGAAAGATCTGCACAACCCACTGCGAAACGCGGGTTGATGTGCGTCTGTTCACACTACGTGCTTGTCATGTCCACGCACAGCTTCGCGCTAGTGCTTGCGGCGGTTGCACTAGCGCACACCTGTTCGAGCATGGTGTTCAACATCGCTTACACCGCGCGGCTTCGCCGATTCAGCCCCGAGGAGACCGCGGCGATCAGTGTGAGGGGCGCGCAGTTGGTGCTGCTCGTGCAGTCCACCCTGGCGCTGGGTGCAGGGTGGCTGGCCGAACGGCTTGCCTTGCGAGAAGCACTGCTGGTTCTGGTGCTGCCGGGTCTGGCCTTGGCGTCATTCGGGCTACTCACTTTCCTGCGGGCAGACGACGACTCCGCACAGCCGCCGCAACCTATTCAGGCCGAAGCCGGAGCGGTTTGAAGTGTTCGTGCCGAAGGAAAATTGCCCCACTTCTGAAAGTTATGCGGGGTTGGCGGCTCTGGCCATTCCATCGTTCGACCCATGCGCATCGGTTCATGCAGGCCATCGGGTAGTATCAGGCCGCTTTGTCCGCCGCCTTGCTCGGTTCGCCGCAAGCGTCGACAACGCTCTGGATAAGTCGCCCACCGCCTTGAACGACCGCCGACGCCACCCAGCCATAATCGATTGTTCCCATGTCCGTCCCCGCGATCACCCTGCAGCCCCTTGTTTCTGGCAAGCCGCTGAGCAAACAGCAAAAGGCTTTCAACACCCTGGTCGGCAAGATTCACCGCGCCCGCAATCGTCTTCAGCAATGGCACGATGCGATGCAGCGTGCGGCCCAGGCACAGGCTGCGCAGATCGACCCCAAGATGCGCAATCTCAACGCGATGCGCAAAGAACTCTTGCTGGCCCTGGACGTCATGCAAGCTGATCCCTGGTACAACAAAACTGACCACAAGCGCCTGCGCGCCATGATCGAGGTACTTGCGCATGCCTGCCTGAGCATTCAGCACGACGCGGATATCGAGGCGATCCTGAACCGGCAGCGTGCACCGGCGCGTGAGGAACGCGAATCTGGGATGGGTGACCTGTTTGGCTTCGACGAGTTCAGTCAAGCTGAAGCTCAGGATGCCGACGCGCCTGAGGTCGATGGCTTCGATGCGGAGGCTGACGACAGCGCCGGATTTCACCGACGGCATCAGATCGACGTGGAGAAGCGGCCGCGAGACGCCCAAACCCCGTCCCTGCGCATCATCTACCGAAAACTCGCCAGCGCGCTGCATCCTGACCGCGAGTCTGACCCCGAAGAGCGTGCGCGCAAGACCGCCCTGCTGCAGCGCGCCAATCAGTCCTACAAAAACGGCGATCTCCTTGCCTTGCTCGGCCTGCAACTTGAAATCGCCATGGTCGACGCCGCCCACCTTTCGTCTCTGGCCGACGCGCAGGTCAAGGACTATGTCCGGGCGCTCAAAGCCCAGCTTGCCGACCTGGAGGATGAGATCACCCTGATCGAGCAGGATCTGCGGATCAACATGCCCTTCGCCGCATCCGCTGGAAAGCTTGATCCCCGCGCGATCGACACTCTGATCGAACAGGAACTCGACGCCCTGGAGATGGTCGAGGGCGAACTGAAATCGGTGCTTTCGCGCAAAGCCGAGGTGCGCTTCATGAAATCCTGGCTGCGTGAGCAAGAGCGTTCCAGCCAAGCACTGGCCGAGGAGAGCTGGGATGAGGCATTGGCTGCGCTCGAAGACTTCCTCGCCCAGGAGCTGAGTCCCCGCCGCCGACGTCGATGAACACCCCTGCGCAAGCTGAACGGGTGCCTGGGGCCTTTGAACGCTTCACCTTTTACGGCGAGCTGCGCAGAGGAAGATACTGCCATCGTCGTGAGACGGCGGTGAAACAGGCATCAACGAACAGGAAGTCCGCTTCGATCATGGGCGCTGTGGATCTGGTGGGCAGCCGTTGACCGGGGCGCGGACGGCAGGCAGTCCACGAGAGCGCGACAGCGGAGGCGACCGTCCAAATCCCCGGCGACTCACAGCGTCATTGCCGTCTTTGGCCCACTCTTCACCAGAATGGACACGGTCATGACATTGGCTGCCGCCTCCAAAGCGGCTAACAGGCCAGTTGGCGGACGATCAACTCACCCGCACCGTGGCGGCGTTGTTGTCGCAGGGTCTTTGGTCAGCATGACCGGGTGAACCACGACGGCATGCGCTTGCCCGCCCAAGCAGGTGCGAGCAGCTTAAGGCGGCAGCCCTCACTTCAACGCCAAAATTAGCGGAAATCCGCTTGGACTGGCCTGTCGAGCTTACGGGCGTCGGCTCGGTTTGCTATCTTCGGGTCAAGCGCCCAACAGGCGGCGAGCAAGCACGGTTTGCAGGTCACGGCGTCCGTCCGCTATCAAGTAAATGATGACTTGGCGGCCTGTGACACGATAGACCACGCGGTACGGCTTGAGAAAGGTCTGACGGTATTCCTTGATTCCAAGACCGAGTAGCTCTTTCGGATAGCTGCCGCGTTCGGGGAATCTCGACAGGCTCTGCACAACACCCATCAAGTCATCCAACACCTGATTGGCGTTGGCGACGCAATCCAGTACGGAGATGTAATCGAGGATGGCCTCCAAATCCTGTTCCGCGCCCTCAGTGAGCAGGACTTCAAACTGGGTCGGCGTGTCGGCCATCAGACTCAGGCGCGTTTGGCGCGAAGGCGGGAAACGACGTCAGCTACAGGTGTGACCTTGCCAGCAACGACATCCTGATTGCCAAGCGCCAGGATTTTTAACAGGGCCAGCGTTTCTTGCGTTTCTTCGAACGATGCGACGTCCTGCAGAACCGCCTTGGCCTCGCCGTTTTGGGTGATGACCATCGGTTCACGCTGCTGCGCGAGGCGCGTTAAAACCTCAGCCGCGTTGGCTTTGAGATAGCTGATGGGCTTGATTTGTGACGAGTAGCGCATGGCTATGCTCCAGACTTGGAAAAGACTTAATATAGTCTTTTTATGGTTCCATGGAGATGTGGATGCGTTAAGCGACAAACGATCCCGGTGTCCTTTTCCGCTGTGGTGATCCTAGGCCGGGGGGCGGGGCATTTCTCTTTCCCTACGTCCCATCCATGGCAAACGACCTGCGCGCGGCGCCAACCTTGAACGGGTTGTCAAGTCGACCAAACGCGCGGCGCGCAGTCTTCCACACCCCACCCCGTCTGCCGCCAAGCAGCCCACACCGCGCGGCACAGCGCCGCCACCGGCTCGATGCGATGCCCGAGCACCCGCAAGGCAACGATCTGCGCATGCGGTGCGGTAGCGCCAAAAAGTACGCTGGCCTGCTGCGCGTCATCGGCCGCCTGCCGCGCCACATCGAGCAGCGCCTCACGGCGTGGCGAGGCCAGCGGGCTGCCCGCGGCGAAGAACAGGGTGGCCAGCGCGGTATGGCCGCGCAAACCGCCCGGCCCATACAGCAGCGCGTCGTCGTCACCCGCGATGCAACCGCGCTCCAACCAGATGCCGGGCAGCTCGATGTGCTGGGTGAAGCGGCCGGAGCGGAACGCGGCGTCTGCCGCAGGCAGACCAAGCGCGAGCAGATCCCAGGCCATCAGCTCGGCGCCCGGCGCGAGGTGAAAGCGGCTGCGGTTCTCGCCCAGGCAGTCGTTGTAGGCCAGGGTCTCAAGCGGCAGCCATTCCAGCCTTGCGCCCGGCGCCAGCCGGGCTTCCAGGGTCTGCCGCGCAGGCGCGCCGGTGCTGCGATAGAAACGTCCTGCCCCCGGCGTGGTGACCAACGCATGCGCGCCTTCTTGCACCGACAGGTCGATGTCCAGAATGTCGCCGCCCACCAACCCGCCCGGCGGGTGCACCAGCACCTGATGGCAGATTTGAGGGTCTTCGGGATAGTGGCTGGCCAGCGCGCGCAGGCCGCCCTCGTGTTGGTGGCGCAGCACCGTGCGCGCCGGTTCGGCGGAGAACCGCAATTGCAAGCGGGAGTGCCAAGGCGTCATGTATGAACAGGAGAAAGTCGAACAATATCGTCTAGCAGCATCACACAATGCAGATTGGCTTTGTAACAGAGACCCGATATGTCTTGGTCGGCCCTGCAAAATTCAAAGACCATTTCTCCTTCGCCCACTCGTTGAGGGCTGGAGAGAGTAGGCCGCGTTCAGGATGGTCTCGGTCAGACCGAGTGAGCTATGTGGACGTCTGCACCACGGTAATCCACACCCTTGTGCTGAAAGTGGACGCGAGCTGGACAGGCCAGCCCACAGCTCGGTCGATGCGCGTGTAGTGCGGTGGGCTGTCGCACACCCTCAAACCGCGATCAGATCACGGACACCGTCAACGTCCATATCGGCGCCCTGGCCGGACTTGATGATTTCGCCGCGCGACATGACGCAATAGGTGTCGGCCAGTGATTTGGCGAAGTCGTAGTACTGCTCGACGAGCAGAATGGCCATGTCACCGCGCTGGGCAAGCATGCGGATGACGCGCTCGATGTCCTTGATGATCGAGGGCTGGATGCCTTCGGTGGGTTCGTCGAGGATGAGCAGTTTGGGGCCTGCGGCCAGCGCCCGGGCGATGGCGAGCTGTTGTTGCTGGCCGCCGGAAAGGTCGCCGCCACGGCGGTGCAGCATCTGCTTGAGCACGGGGAACAGTTCGAACAGTTCTTGCGGCACGGTGGCGGCACCGGGCTTGTAGGCCAGGCCCATGTGCAGGTTTTCTTCGACGCTGAGGCGGGGGAAAATTTCTCGGCCCTGCGGCACATAGCCGATACCCAGCCGGGCGCGGGCGTCCGGGCGCAGGGGGTCGATGCGCGCGCCATCGAGGGTGATGCTGCCGCTCTTGATCGGCACCAACCCCATGAGAGATTTGAGCAGCGTGGTCTTGCCCACACCATTGCGGCCGAGCAGGGTGAGCACCTGGCCTTTTTCAAGGCGCAGGCTGACGTTGCGCAGGATGTGGCTGCCGCCGTAGTACTGGTTGACCGTGTCGATGTTGAGCATGGTGTGTGGCTGGTTCAGCGTCCAGATTCAGCGTCCAAGATAGACCTCGACCACGCGCTCATCGGCCTGCACCTGCTCCAGGCTGCCTTCGGCGAGCACGCTGCCTTCGTGCAGCACGGTGACTTTGTGGGCGATCTTGCGCACGAACTCCATGTCGTGCTCCACCACCATGAGGGTGTGCTTACCCGCCAGTGAGATGAACAGTTCGGCGGTGCGGTCGGTCTCGAAGTCGGTCATGCCGGCCACGGGCTCGTCAAGCAGCAGCAGTTGCGGTTCAAGCATCAGCAGCATGCCGATTTCCAGCCATTGCTTTTGGCCGTGCGACAGGTCACCGGCGCGGCGTGCAGCCTGGTCGTGCAGGCGAATTTGTTCCAGCACTTCTTCCACCCGCTGGCGCTGCGCCGCGCTCAGGCGGAAGAACAGGGTGTTGCGCGCGCGCTTGTCCGACTTGAGGGCCAGCTCCAGGTTGTCCTGCACGCTGAGGTCTTCAAACACGGTGGGCTTCTGGAACTTGCGGCCTACCCCGGCGGCCACCACCTCGGCCTCGCGCAGCTTGAGCAGGTCGATGGTCTGGCCGAAAAAGGCGGTGCCCGAGTCGGGCCGCGTCTTGCCGGTGATGACGTCCATCATGGTGGTCTTGCCCGCGCCATTGGGTCCGATGATGCAGCGCAGCTCGCCCACGTCGAGCGAGAGGCTGAGTTTGTTGAGGGCGCGAAAGCCGTCGAAGCTCACGCTGATGTCGTCGAGATAAAGGGCTACGCCGTGGCTCAGATCCACGCCGGGCTGCATGACGTGGCCGTAGCCCGCGGTGGCATCACCGCTGAGTTCGGGCTGCGGCTCCTGGTACACGATCTCCCGCCAGTCAAGATTGGCCACGGCGCGCCCTCCACTGCTTGAGCAGGCCGACGATGCCATATGGCGCATACAGCGTGACCACGATGAACAGCCCGCCCAGCACATACAGCCAGACTTGCGGCATGGCCACGGTCAGCCAGCTCTTGGCCACGTTCACGAGCACTGCGCCGACGATGGGGCCGATGAGCGTGCCGCGCCCGCCGATGGCCGTCCAGATGGCGATCTCGATCGAGTTGGAGGTGGACATTTCGCTGGGGTTGATGATGCCCACCTGCGGCGCATACAGCGCGCCCGCAATGCCGCACATCATGGCCGAAATCGTCCACACTCCGAGCTTGAACCACAGCGGGTTGTAGCCGCAGAACATCACGCGACTCTCCGCATCGCGCACGGCGGTGAGCACGCGGCCGAACTTGCTGCGCACCAGCCAGCGCGAAAAGAGAAACATCAACACCAGGGTGAGGCTGCTGGCGACGAACAGCGACACCGTCATGCCCGCCGTGCCCATGGGAAAGCCCAGCAGCACCTTGAAGTCGGTGAGGCCGTTATTGCCGCCGAAGCCGGTTTCGTTGCGGAAGAACAGCAGCATGGCCGCATAGGTGAGCGCCTGGGTGATGATGGAGAAATACACCCCCTTGATGCGCGAGCGGAAGGCGAAGAAGCCGAATATGAAGGCCAGCAGGCCAGGAGCTGCCACCGCGAGAAACAGCGCCCAGGCGAAATGTTCGGTGCCCACCCAGTACCAGGGGAAATGCGTCCACTGCATGAACTGCATGAAGTCGGGCAGATTGCCGCTGGCCGCATTCATCGCCCGGTTAAGGTACATGCCCATGGCATAGCCGCCCAGAGCGAAGAACAGGCCGTGGCCCAGCGACAGAATGCCGGCGTAGCCCCAGACCAGATCCATCGCCAGCGCCACCATGGCGTAGCAAAGAATCTTGCCCGACAGCCCGACCCAGTATTGCGATAGATGCAGGCTGCTGCCCTGCGGCAGAGCCAGCGCCAGCAGCGGCACCAGCACGGCGGCGATCAGCAGAAAGCCGATCAGCGCAGCCCAGCCCCACAGCGGCAGAAAGGCCGTGGGTGACTGCAGTTGCACCCGCGGTGGTGGCACCAGCGTGCCGGATTCATTGAGGATGGCGGCCATTGGATTTCAGCTTTCCACGCTGCGGCCCTTGAGGGCGAACATGCCCTGCGGGCGCTTCTGAATGAACAGGATGATGGCGACCAGCACCGCGATCTTCGCCAACACCGCGCCCGCCACGCCTTCGAGCAGGGTGTTGGCCACGCCCAGGCTCATGGCCGCAGCCACCGTGCCGGTGAGCTGACCCACGCCGCCCAGCACCACCACCATGAAGCAGTCGACGATGTAGCCTGTTCCCATCTCCGGGCTGACGTTGCCGATCTGGCTGAGCGCGCAACCCGCCAGACCCGCGATGCCGGTGCCCAGGCCGAAGGCCAGCATGTCCACCCGCGCGATGCGCACCCCCACGCAGGAGGCCATGGGCCGGTTCTGCGTGACCGCGCGCACGAACAAGCCCAGGCGCGTGCGGCTGATGAGCAGCCACATGCCCAGCAGCACCACCACGGTGAAAGCGATGATCACCATGCGGTTGTAGGGCAGGATGAGATTGGCCATGATGTTGAAGCCGCCCGACATCCACGGCGGGTTGTCCACCTGCACGTTCTGCGGCCCGAACAGGCTGCGCACCGCCTGGATCAGCACCAGGCTGATGCCCCAGGTGGCCAGCAGGGTTTCGAGCGGCCGCCCGTACAGGCGGCGGATGATGGTGCGCTCGATGAGCATGCCAATGCCCCCCGCCACGACGAAGGCGAACGGCACCGCAGCGATCAGCGCGTAATGCACATAGCCCGGCAGATAGTGCTGGAACAGGCTCTGCATCACATAAGTGGCGTAGGCGCCGATCATGATGAACTCGCCCTGCGCCATATTGATCACGCCCATCAGGCCGTAGGTGACGGCCAGGCCCAGCGCGGCCAGCAGCAGGATGCTGCCCAGACTGATGCCCGAGAACAGCGTGCCCAGCCGCTCGCCCCAGGCCAGGCGGCTGTCGATCTCGGAGAGGCTTTTTTCGATCTGCGTGCGAACCAGCGGAGACGACTCAATGTAGGCGCCGTCTTTCTTGTCCAGCCGAGAGAGCAGCAGGGCGCGCACCGCCGGGTAGTTGCTGGCCGCCAGTTGTTTGGCCGCGGCCAGACGGTCGGCGGCGCTGGCGCTGGTGAGCAGAATGGCGGCGTGCAGCAGTTGCAGCCGCTGCACGATCTCCGGGTCTTTCTCGGTTTTCAGCGCCTGCTCCACCAGACCGCGATCGACCGAGGTGGGATCGTCCTGCAGTTGCTGCACGGCCTTGAGCCGCTGCGCGCGCTGCGGCGAAAACAGATCGAGCGCGGCGCGGGCCGACTGCAGCTCCTTGCGCACATAGTTGTTGTTGACCACGCCCTGCGCGTTGTCGCTGGGGGTGACGGCTTTGCCGGTGGCCAGGTCGATCCATTCATTGCCTTTTTGCACCTGCACCATGTCGCCATCGATCTGTACATCGCCATTCAGCAGCTTGTGCAGAAAGTCGGCAAGTTGCGGATCGGGCTTGGCCACGGCCTTGTGCAGGGCGGCGATGCGGGCGTCGGTGTCGCCGCTGGAAATGGCCAGCGCTTCCTGCGGGGTCAGGGCATGGGCTGGTGGCGTCAGGCCGAGCAGTAAACCGAACAACACCAGGCCGAGCGCCATGCGCAGCCATGCGCCGGGCCGGTCCCACAAAGAGCGCGTAGAGGTCATGGTCGTGAAGTTGACAGAGAAGGATCGATGCGTTCAAAAGACTTCCCGCCCCAGCCCTCCCCGCGAGCGGAGAGGGAGTGATCGCCCCTCCCCCGCGGCGTGGGGGAGGTTGGGAGGGGGAGTGTTTGCGTTGCCGAACGATCAGGCGTTTTTCGGCTTGGGGATGTAGGGGCTCCAGGACTCGCCCGGAACCAGACCCTTGGACTTCCACACTACGTCGAACTGCGCCTTGTCGTTAATCTGGCCGATGAACACCGGCTTGCTCAGATACTGGTTCTCCAGCACTTCGACGGTATACCCATCGGGGGCGGCGAACTTCTGACCGATCAGCGCCTTGCGCACTTCATCGGTCTTGGTGGACTTGGCCTTCTCGACGGCCTGCTTCCACAGGTGAATGCCGATGTAGGAGGCTTCCATCGGGTCGTCGGTGACCGGATAGTCTTTCAGCTTTTCCTTTTTCACCCAGTCTTGCCACGACTTGACGAACTTGGCATTGCGCGGATTTTTCAGACTCTCGAAGTAGTTCCACGCGGTGAGCTGGCCGACCAGGGGCTTGATGTCCATGCCCGCAATTTCCTGCTCGGCGATGGAGAAGCCGACCACCGGAATGTCGGTGGCCTTGATGCCCTGGTTGCCCAGCTCCTTGTAGAACGGCACGTTGGAGTCGCCATTCACGGTGGAGATCACGCAGGTCGGGCCGGCCGAGGCGAACTTCTTGATGTCGGCCACGATGTTCTGATAATTGCTGAAGCCAAACGGCGTATAGACCTCGGCGATGTCCGCATCCTTTACGCCCTTGGAGTGCAGGAAGCCGCGCAGGATGGCGTTGGTCGTGCGGGGGTACACATAGTCGGTGCCCAGCAGGAAGAAGCGCTTGGCGCCGCCGCCGTCCTTGCTCATGAGGTATTCAGTGGCCGGAATGGCTTGCTGGTTGGGCGCAGCACCCGTGTAGACCACATGCTTGTTTTGCTCCTGGCCTTCAAACTGCACCGGGTAGAACAGCAGGCCGTTGAGCTCGTCGAGCACCGGCAGCACCGACTTGCGCGACACCGAGGTCCAGCAGCCGAAGATGGCCGCCACCTTGTCCTGGCTGATGAGCTGGCGCGCCTTCTCGGCGAACAGCGGCCAGTTGGAAGCGGGGTCGACCACCACGGGCTCGATCATGTGGCCGTCCACGCCGCCTGCAGCATTGATCTCGGCAATGGTCATCAGGTCCACGTCCTTCAACGCGGTTTCGGAAATGGCCATGGTGCCCGAGAGCGAATGCAGGATGCCGACCTTGATCGGTTTCTTGCTCGCAGCAATGGCGGGGAAAGACAGCGTGCTGGCCGCCGCTGCGGCAACTGCGCCGCCAACGGTCTTGAGTGCGGTACGACGATCCATGTTGGAAATTCCTCCAGAGGTTGTGGTGGGGTGCGACACGCTGTGTTGTGCAAGTCGCGTGCCACGGTTTTGTCTGCCCCCCCCTCAGCACGGGGTGACAGTTCGATGACACTTGGCCCGAACTTGCGCCGCGCGGGCCTGAACGCGCCCCACAATCTGTTTTGAGGCACCACCGCGCGCATTAGCTCGATCGTCTTTGGTGCGTTCGCACCAAACCGGGGCAAACGGAGACCCACACCGTTCCAGCAGGGGCGGCAGGTCTGCTTTTTGCTGCAGCACCGGCCTGCGCTTTCGATGTGGCCTCGCGTTAAGCTCACCTCACGATTCCCATTCCATCCGCCGCCCCATGGACCTCACCCCCCGCGAAAAAGACAAGCTGCTGATCTTCACCGCCGCGCTGCTGGCCGAGCGCCGCAAGGCGCGCGGCCTCAAGCTCAACGTACCCGAGGCCATCGCATACATCACCGCTGCAGTAATGGAAGGCGCGCGCGACGGCCGCACCGTGGCCGAGTTGATGAGCTTTGGCCGCACCCTGCTCAGCCGCGACGAGGTGATGGACGGCGTGGCCGAACTCATCCCCGACATTCAGGTGGAAGCCACCTTCCCCGACGGCACCAAGCTCGTGACCGTGCACCAGCCCATTGCGTGAATCCCCCAATCTGGAGCGTTTCAATGATTCCTGGAGAAATCCTTTGTGCCGAGGGCGACCTCGCTCTCAACCCCGGCCGCGCCACCTTGAGCGTGGTGGTGGAAAACGCGGGCGACCGGCCCATTCAGGTCGGCTCGCACTACCACTTTGCGGAAACCAATCCGGCGCTGCGCTTTGACCGCGCAGCCGCGCGCGGCATGCGGCTGCACATCGCCAGCGGCACCGCGGTGCGCTTCGAGCCGGGGCAGCAGCGCACGGTGGAGCTGGTGGCCTTCGCGGGCGAGCGCGTGGTCATCGGTTTCCGGCAAGACGTGATGGGAGCGCTGTGATGGCCACGATCTCCCGCCGCGCCTATGCCGAGATGTACGGCCCCACCACCGGCGACCGCGTGCGCCTGGCCGACACTGACCTGCTCATCGAAGTGGAAGACGACTACACCCTGCGCGCCGGAGGCTATGGCGAAGAGGTGAAGTTCGGCGGCGGCAAAACCATCCGCGACGGCATGGGTCAGAGCCAGCGCACCCGCGCCGAAGGGGTGATGGATCTGGTCATCACCAATGCGCTCATCCTCGACCACTGGGGCATCGTCAAGGCGGACGTGGGCATTCGTGGCCAGCGCATCGCCGCCATCGGCAAGGCGGGCAATCCGGACGTGCAGCCGGGCGTGGACATCATCATCGGCCCGGGCACCGAAATCCTCGCGGGGGAAGGCATGATCCTCACCGCCGGGGGTATCGACAGCCATATCCACTTCATCTGCCCGCAGCAGATCGAAGAGGCGCTGATGAGCGGCGTCACCACCATGCTGGGCGGCGGCACCGGCCCGGCCACCGGCACCAACGCCACCACCTGCACCCCGGGGCCGGAAAACATCGCCCGCATGTTGCAGGCGGCCGATGCCTTCCCGATGAACCTGGGTTTTCTCGGCAAGGGCAACGCCAGCCAACCCGCAGCGCTGCGCGAGCAGGTCGAAGCCGGCGCCATCGGCCTGAAGCTGCACGAAGACTGGGGCACCACGCCGGCGGCGATCGACTGCTGCCTCTCGGTGGCAGAAGAGACCGATGTGCAGGTGGCCATCCACACCGATACGCTCAACGAGAGCGGCTTCGTCGAAGACACCATCGCCGCGTTCAAAGGCCGCACCATCCATACCTTTCATACCGAAGGCGCGGGCGGTGGCCATGCGCCCGACATCCTGCGCGTCCTGGGCGAAGCCAATGTGCTGCCGTCCTCCACCAATCCGACCCGGCCCTTTACCGTCAACACCATCGACGAGCACCTCGACATGCTGATGGTGTGCCACCACCTCGACGCGGGCATCGCCGAAGATCTGGCCTTCGCGGAAAGCCGCATCCGCCGCGAAACCATCGCCGCCGAAGACGTGCTGCACGACCTGGGCGCCATCAGCATCATGTCCAGCGACAGCCAGGCCATGGGGCGCGTGGGCGAAGTGGCGCTGCGCACCTGGCAGACCGCGCACAAGATGAAGGCGCAGCGCGGCTGGCTGGCGCCTCCGGCTTCGGGTGGCGCCCAGGGCAATGACCGCAACGATAACTTCCGCGCCAAGCGCTACATCGCCAAATACACCCTCAACCCCGCGCTGGCGCACGGCATCGCGCAAGAAGTGGGCTCGGTGGAAGCGGGCAAATGGGCCGATCTGGTGCTGTGGCGGCCGGCGTGGTTCGGCGTGAAGCCCAGCGTGATTCTCAAAGGTGGCTTCATCGCCGCCGCACTCATGGGCGACGCCAACGCCTCCATTCCCACGCCACAGCCGGTGCACACCCGGCCCATGTTCGGCGCCTTCGGCGGCGCGCGCACCGCCACCTCGCTCACCTTTGTGTCACAGGCCGCGCTGACCAACAACATCGGCCAGCGTCTGGGCTTGCACAAGACGCTTGCCGCCGTGCGCGGCTGCCGCAGCGTGAAAAAGGCCGACATGGTGCACAACGCCTACACCCCGCGCATGGAGGTGGACGCGCAGACCTACGAGGTGCGCGCCGACGGCGTGCTGCTCACCTGCGAACCCGCGACCGTGCAGCCGATGGCGCAGCGGTATTTCTTGTTTTGACTTCCCCAAAGCGGAGACTGGAATGCCGACCTTGACTCACTTCTTCACCTTTGCCCTGGTTGCTCTTGGCATGGTGCTGACACCCGGGCCGAACATGATTTATCTCATTTCACGTTCGATCTCCCAAGGCCGCAGCGCTGGACTCATCTCCTTGGGGGGAGTGGCTCTGGGTTTCGTGTTTTACATGCTATGCGCGGCATTCGGCATCACGGCACTGTTGCTGGCGGTGCCCTATGCGTATGACGCGCTGCGCTTTGGCGGCGCGCTGTATTTGCTTTATCTCGCCTGGCAAGCGGTCAAGCCGGGCGGCTACTCGCCGTTTCAGATGCGCGATCTGCCTGTGGACCCGCCGCGCAAGTTGTTTGCCATGGGCTTTGTCACCAATCTGCTGAACCCCAAGATTGCGGTCTTGTATCTGTCGCTCCTGCCGCAGTTCATCGACCCTGCGCATGGCTCCGTGCTCGGCCAGTCGTTGGCGCTGGGCATGACACAAATCGTGATCAGCCTTGCGGTGAACGCGCTGATTGTTCTCATGGCCGGTTCGATTGCCAGCTTTCTGGCGCAGCGGCCAATGTGGATCACCGTGCAACGATGGCTGATGGGGACGGTGCTGGCCGCATTGGCCGTGCGCGTAGCCACTGAGGCGCGCCGGTAGGCTTGTTTGCGGACACTGCCTGTGTCCACTGATCGGTGCGTCATCTCCAGCTGCCGACATCCACATAGAGTGCTCAATCTCTTCGCCTAGCGCGGTTGCAGATGCGACCGTATCCACGCGGCAAACGCGTCTTCGCCCATGTCGCCAGAAGCGACGGCGAGCATAGTGAGCACGCAGGCGGCGTCGTCGGCGGCGAGTTCATGGCCGTTGAGCATCAGGAACAACTCGGCGGCGACGAAGGCGGTGCGCTTGTTGCCATCGACGAAAGGATGATTGCGCGCCAGCCCCCAGCCATATGCGGCGGCCAGCGCGGCGGCGTCGGGCTCGCCGTAGGCGGCCAGGTTCTCCGGCCGCGCCAGCGCCGATTCAAACAACCCCGTATCGCGCGTGCCTGAGGCGCCGCCATGCTCGGCCAACTGCTCTTCATGTACGGCCTGCAGTACTGCAGGGTCGAGCCAGATCCAGCGGCTCATTTGGCTAGTTCACGCAGGACGTTGCGCCGCTTTTTCATCACACTGCGTGCGGCAAGCATCTGCGACTCGAACTCGGCGCTGTAGGGCGATAGCATCACAGCGCCATTCGCCGCCTCGGTGACGAACACCGTGTCGCCCTTTTCCAGTTTGAGGCGGGCGAGGAGTTCCTTGGGCAGAATGACGCCAACGGAATTGCCGATCTGGGTGAGTTTGAGGGCGGACATGCGGTTCTCCTGACGACTGGTGCAGTCGGACGATGAAGTTATAACGGTTGTTATATTAGGCGGCGCCCCGAATTTCTGCAAACCCGTTTCTGCATACCCTCCCCTTCCGAATCCTCATGCTCACCGTCAACAAACATCTTCCCGCCGCGCGCGGCCTGGCCCCGGCGCTGGTGCAGCGCGCCGCCACAGTCAGCCTCGATTGGGACACGCGCAGCAAAAGCCGCTTTGACGCGCACGACAGCGCCGGTCGTCACCTCGCCGTGTTTCTGCCGCGCGGCACGGTGCTGCGTGGCGGCGACCTGCTGGTGGCTGAAGACGGCTCAATGATCCGTGTGCAAGCCGCGCCGCAAGCCGTGCTGCAAGTGCGCGCCTGCCCGGCGCATGGCTCGGCCACCGATCTGCCGCGCGCCGCGTATCACCTGGGCAACCGGCATGTGCAGCTCGAAGTGCAGGCCGACTATCTGCAGTTCGAGCCCGACCCGGTGCTGGCCGACATGCTGCGCCGCATGCACCTGATCGTCACCGAGATGGAGGCCCCGTTCGAGCCCGAGGCCGGGGCCTATGGCGAGGGCGGCGGGCATGGACAGCATGGGCACGATCATGGGCACGGCCATGCGCATGCGCACGACGACCATCACGTGCAGGGTCACGATCATTCCCATGGGCATTGAGCCGCAAGCCTGCCCCGCCCCGCAACTCGCGATGATGTGGCTGTCCTCCCCCGCTTTGCCGGTGGGCGGATTCAGTTACTCGGAGGGGCTGGAGGCGGCGGTGGACGCGGGCCTCGTCACCGACGAAGCGCAGACGCTGGCCTGGCTGCGCGGTCAGTTGCAGCTCACGCTTGCGCGCAGCGAACTGCCGGCTGCCTGCGCCGCGCATGCGGCCTGGTCTGCAGCCGACCTCGCAGCGTTGCGCGCCGTGCAGACCTGGGTGCTGGCCACGCGCGAAACCTTGGAGCTGCGCCAGCAAAGCCAGCAGATGGGCCGCTCCATGCTGGAGTGGCTGCGCAATCTGCGCCCAGCCCATCCCGCACTGCCGCTTGCCGCCCAACTCGAACCCGCGCCCGCCTGGCCGCTGGCCTTTGCCTTGGGCGGCTTGGCGCTGGGGCTGGACGCTGAACAAATGGCGCATGCCCTGGCCTTCTCCTGGCTGGAGAGCCAGGTGCAGGCGGCGATGCGCGTGGTGCCGCTGGGGCAGAGCAGCGGGCAGCGCCTGCTGGCCGCGCTTCTGCCCGATATTCCCGCTGCAGTCGAGCAGGCACGAAACCTGCAAGACCGCATGGACGACTGGCAGAGCTTTTCTCCGCTGCTGGCCATTCTCAGCAGCCGTCACGAAACCCAATATTCCCGACTGTTCCGATCATGAGCGCACACCCCTCCACCGCGGCCAACGTCTCGCCGCTGCATCACATTCCCCATCGCACCAAGCGCCTGCCGCCGCTGCGCGTGGGCATCGGCGGCCCGGTGGGATCGGGCAAGACCACTCTGCTTGAAATGCTGTGCAAGGCGATGCGCGCCCGCTACGACCTCGTCGTGGTGACCAACGACATCTACACCAAGGAAGACCAGCGCCTGCTCACCGTGGCTGGCGCGCTGGAGCCCGAGCGCATTCTGGGCGTGGAGACTGGCGGCTGCCCGCACACCGCCATCCGCGAAGATGCGTCGATCAATCTCGAAGCGGTCGACCGCATGCTGGAGCAATTTCCGAATGCCGACATCGTGTTCATCGAAAGCGGCGGCGACAACCTGGCCGCCACCTTCAGCCCGGAACTCAGCGACCTGACGATCTACGTCATCGACGTGGCCGGCGGCGAAAAAATTCCGCGCAAGGGCGGGCCCGGCATCACCAAGAGCGACCTGTTCGTGATCAACAAAACCGATCTCGCTCCGCATGTGGGCGCCAACCTCGACGTGATGCGCGCCGACACCGAGCGCATGCGTCCCAACAGACCCTACGCCATGACCAACCTCAAAACCTTGGACGGACTGGACGCCGTGGTGCAGTTCATCGAAACCAAGGGCTTGCTGCAGGCGGGCTGACTCTTGCACCTTCCGACCATGTCGACCTACACCCGACCGGACTCGGACCGACTCGACCGGCGCGCCCTCACCGCCACGGGCCTCACCCTGCTGGCACTGCATGTCGCGGCGTGGGGGTGGCTGCTGGCGCTGCTGCCCGGCCATCCGGCGCTGCTGGGCATCGGTGCGCTGGCCTACTTTCTCGGTCTGCGCCACGCCTTCGATGCAGACCACATCGCCGCCATCGACAACGTCACCCGAAAGCTGCGCCAGGACGGCCAGCGCCCGGTGGCGGTGGGGCTGTTTTTCTCGCTCGGACATAGCGGCGTGGTCGTGCTGCTGTCAGTCGTCGTGGCGCTGCTGGCGCGCGATGCCCATACGCTGATCCAGTCTGCAGGGGTGGCCGGCGGAGACCAGCGTCTTGGCGCCGATGCTGATTTAAGCCACATACCGATAGGCAACTAAGCCGTGGCAAACGAGATGCACGCAGCGTCAAGTTTGAATTT
>NZ_DLGH01000013.1:0-769 GCF_002482605.1 Thiomonas sp. UBA7699
CCGCCTGCAGCGCGCCTTCGGCATCGACGTGGAGGAAAGCGCCCAGATCGGCGTGGGCGGCGATGCGGTCGAGCGCCGCGCGGGTGAGCTCAGCGCTGGACACTTGCCGGGCGGCTAGCGCGGCGGACAGGGTGCGCAGGTCGGCCGTGGCGAAATCGGTCAGGGATGTGCTCATTCGACCACCCTCGGCACGAGGAACAGGCCGTCTTGTGCGTCGGGCGCGTTGCGCAGCGCGGCGTCGCGGATATTGCCCTCGGTCACGGCGTCTTCGCGCAGGCGCAGCGGCATGTCCTGCACCGCGGAGAGCGGATGCGCCAGCGGCTCGACGCCGTCGGTGTTGACCGCACGCATTTGCTCGACCACGGCGAAAAACGCATTCAGGTCGGTCAGCATGTGGTCGCGCTCGCTGGCGGTCAGATCCAGCCGGGCGAGTTGCGCCAGGCGGTCGATATCGGGAAGGGTGAGTGACATGGTGGGGCGGGGGCAATCAGGGACGCAAAACAGGGACGCAAAACATGCCGCCCGGCGAGCGGGCGGATTGGGGAGCTTCCCCTGCGGATGGGTGCGGAAAACGTCATTTTATGCGCATGCATGGGTTATGATGCTTCGATTTGGCGCACGGGATTTGACCGAAAAATCAAGCCCGTTTGTTGCTTATTTCACACACCCCCAGAAAGCCGGGCGCGCGGTTGGCGCCCCCATATTCCATGTTCCGAACATTCCGGCAGTATTTTTCGACGGATCTGGCCATCGACCTCGGCACCGCCAA